>JACPBU010000067.1 GCA_016180165.1 Candidatus Woesearchaeota archaeon
AGCAGCAACAGGATGACATATGGTGTCCTCATTGCCGCATTGTTGATAACTGGAGCGCTGCTTAAAGACGTCGGAAAACCAATGTATGGTGGCTTTCCCTTGTTTTCCCTTGGCTTGTTTGGGATAGCAGTCCTGCTTGCTCTTTTCCTAACCATCTCTATCTTTCATGAAGGCAGGGGAGGAGATTAAAAATTGGAGTAGATTGACTAAAGAATATGTTAAGGAGGAATGTGATTGATGGGGTAAGTGATTAAGGAAGAAAGTGATTAAGGAGGAAAGAGGTTAGAAAAGAAAGTGATTAATTGGGAGAGTGATTCGGGAAGAAAGTGATTAAGGAGGAACCAGGTAAGAAAGGAAAGAAATTGATGGAGAGAGTGATTCGGGAAGAAAGTGATTAAGAAAGAAAGTGATTAAGAAAGAAAGTGATTAAGAAAGAAGGTGATTAAGGGGAGGAAGGGTTTAAGCCCAAAGCAAAAAATATTGCTGAGCGACAAACGAGGTGAAATACGATGGATAAGAACGTCAAGAAAGTGATTTATGCAGCAATCGGTGCAGCAAGCATAGCTGCGGAGAAAGCAGAAAAGATTGCAAGGCAGATTGCAAAACAGGGGGTTGTCAGCCATAAAGAAGCGATGGGTATGGTGAAAGAGCTTACCAGTGAGGCCAACAAGCAGCGAAAGAGGCTCCAGGGCATTGTTGTCAGGCAATTGGCAAAAGCAGGCAGCAAAGCCGAGAAGAGAGGGAAAAAGATAGTCGGGAAGGCTGCGAGGATGGCTGAAAAGAAAGGAAAGAAAATTTTAAGGAGATTCCGTTAGTGCCCCATGCCTCAGGCAGTCGTGCATGTCCTGCTGACAATCATCGCACTTGACCTCATCAGAGATTACGCCGTCAGGAAAAGGAATCTCATTCCACTCCATTACTTATTTGTGGGGGGCATTGCCGGGCTTATCCCTGATGCTGACATTCCCGTGTATTGGCTGGTGAAGAATGTTCTCGGCTACGAGGTAGGATGGTTCCACCGCACCATCACTCATTCCTTGATGTTCCCTGCAGCTATGCTCCTGATTACTTTGATTGCAGTCCTGCTCTTTCGGGATAAAAAACGATGGCTGTTCTTTGCCGTGCTCACCTTTGGGTTTTCCATGCATCTCCTTCTTGATGGATTGCTGACAGGCTATATCCCTCTCTTCTATCCTTTTTCCGATGTGCGGTATGGATTGAATCTGTTGGGAAACATCGGCTGGCCAGCCATAGTCGAAGGCCTGGAAGCTGTGATACTTCTGGTTTGGCTGTATGACCTTGACAGGAGGCACAGGCTGAGGGATTATTGGTAGGTGAGCAGTTCTCGTTTTGATTATTGGAAAGGGCACAATAATCTGAGCAATGAACATGGGCTTTACTTATCCCAGAGGGATACCAATTACACAAAGTGTTTTTTCGTAGCTCGAAACCTTACGGATATAGCAACAAGAGAAACAAGAAAGGCTTGAAACTTTGGGGATGAGCTGCTTAAACAATCATAAAAGCCCTTTCCTATGCACTCACCCCCCAATCCCAATCAGTGAGACCCCAATGATTATAACCGCAATTCCCGCCCATTTCATCACATTCATCTTCTCTTTGAGGAGAATCATCGACCAGAGAGCGACCCAGATGTAGGTTGTGGAGACCAGGGGGTAGAGGACTGAGAGGCTGCCCCCTTTCAAGGCAGGGATGAACAATGCTGTGCCGACGGCATACAGGAAGAAGCCAAACAAAAGGTGATAGTTGGATAGTAGTGCGCGGATGCTGAAACTGGCTTTTGCCGAGCCTTTTTTGATGAATATAGGGCCAAAAGAACCGAGGAAGGAAGCAAGAAGCACCAATGCAATGGACCAAAGTTCTGCCGGCATTAGGCAATCACCTCAGCCTGAGCCTTTCCATTTGAGCTTCTTGATATGATAACAACTCCTATAACAACTGCCAAAATACCTGACCATTGAAGGGATGAAATCTTTTCACCGAAAAGGGGGATGGAAAAGAGGCTGACCCAGATATAGCTTGTTGCGACAATCGGATAGAGGACTGTTACTTCACCGGCCTTAAATGCTTTTATCATCAGGACTGCGCCGAGCGCATACAACGCCAGCCCGGCGAGGAGGGGGATGTTGGCCAATATGCTGAGTATATCAAATGACAATGATGCTGAGCCGGCCTTGTAAAGAAGCTGGGCAGCTGAAGTCAGGACTGTAGTTAGGAGCATGAGAAGCATCGCAAATTTTTTTCCTTCCATCGTCAACCTGCTGTTCTTCTGTGAGCATTATCCTATTGGGGGGAGGGGGTATTGCCCTTCCTTTTTTGATGAGGTAAGGTAGGGTATGAGGATTGTGTTTGGTTTATTGGTGGATGTTGTGAGGAAAGCATACTAACTCTCTTTCCAATTTCAATCTTCGAGAATCACTTCAATGATTCTTGCAAAGGCCGGCCTGGTGATGAAGACTCCCAAAGAAACACCGATGATAGAGATGAGTGCAAAACCCTTCAACAGCCCAGCCCCCGCAAACAGCAGGGGGATCATAGCGGCAACAGTTGTGAAAAATGCTCCCATGATGATAAAAAAAGCCATCTTGATTTTTTCCTTCCAGTTGATAAATCTTGAAACCTGGCCTCTCAACACCTCATCGGTTATGACAATCTGGTGGTCAACTCCAGTGCCGATGGCTATGATTATGCCTGCTATTCCAGCAAGGTCAAGGTTCCAGCCGATCAATGAAGCGATCCCCAGCAGGATGATTATTTCCGACACTATCGTTGCGACAATGGGAAGGACAATCTTAATGCGTTTATACCTCGCTCCTATCACAAATGAGACTGCAAGCGCCGCCATCAGGCCGGCAAAAAGGGAATTTTTCAGGAATTCACGGCCGAGGAACGGCGAGATGGTGTCAATCTTTACGATGTTCAGCTTAAATGGCAGAGAGCCGGTGATAAGGACGGTCTGGAGGCGCTTCATATTCTGAAGGGCATTGATGGCAGCTTCCTGCTGGGAGATGCCGATGCCTGAGCCGGATATCTGGATGTTGGTCTCCTGAGAGCCTTTCAGCTCAGCGCCGATTCTCAGCCTGTCCACTTCCCTGTCATCAAGATAGAGGAATATGCTTTCATTGAGATATTGCTGCCTCCCCTCATTGACGACAGCAAGTTTGCCAGTCGCCTGCCCCTGGAGCATTGCAGCTTCCTGGGACAGGATGATTGAAAAACGGAAATTGCAATACCACTGGCCGGAATCCTGGCCGCAGCCACGGTCCGGGTCAAGGCCGGCGCAATCAGGGGTCCTGCAGACAAAGGTAATATCTTCTCCACCGCGGAATACAGGTTCGCCTGCAATCTTTGCTTCAAACTTGCCCTGTTTTGCTATCAGATCCCTTACCTCTTCCTGGGAGGCGCCTGCAATCTCTGCAACGATGTACTGCTTTCCCGAGAGGTCGTTTGCTGAACGTACGATGATATCGCTTAGCCCATAGACATTCAGGCGCTCGGTCATGACCGCAATAAGGTTGTCCATGTCATTCCTTGAAATCTGCTTTTCCGGCTCAAGGAGGACTCTTGTCCCGCCTTCGAGGTCCAGCCCTTTGCGCAGGTTCGAGGTTGGAGCATCATACACCCTTAACCCGAAGTCCTCGATGCCCTCGCTCACCTCCACTGTTTTGGGAAGGAGTTTTTTTACAAAAATGGTCTTGTTCACTTTGGCCATGGTGCCGTTTATTTCCTCTTCAACTTCATTCAGCTCCTGGACTTCCCTCATCTCAGTCTCATTGAGCTCAATAACTTTGATTTTTTCCTTGGGAACCAGGCGATACAATTGTTTATTGGTCTTTACAAGGAGGCTGCTGTTCAGCCTTGCACGTGAGAGCGCTGCCTCAAAATCATCAACATCTTTGATGTCAACATTGTTTATCGCACGGATGACCTCACGGGCCATTGGCTGCAGGCTTGGCTTCGGGCTCTGCATCCCGGCAAGGTTTGCTGAGGAATTTGCGAGAACACTCCTTATGGCAACGCCTTCCCTGAATGGATTTGGGCTTATCGAGATGAGGGAGAAGGCCAGGGCAACAATGAGGATAATGACCCTTACGCTGGTAAACACCCGCTTTGCCTTACCTGCCATAACTCACCTTCTTTGCCTTCTTTTCCATGTGCCAGCGCAAGATCCCGACGTTCTGTATCCAGGTAAATATGCTGTCTGCGATCATCCCGATGAAGATGATCAGGAATATCTGCTTCATCGTCTCTGACTCTGCAACAAAGTAGCCGACAAGGACCGCTGCCATCGTTGTTAAGCTCATGGTCATCCCGGTCTTGAAGGCATCATACGATCTCTCGAACAAAGTCCCTTCTTTCCTTTTCATCATCCTTGTAGATAGAAGCATATCTGTATCGACCGAGTAGCCAGTCAGCATGAGAAATGCGGCAATGCCGGCAGTGCTTAACTTTATCCCCAGGAGATTGACCGCAGCAAGGGTGACTATAATATCAGAAAAAACGCAGGAGATGACCGTCATGCTGGGGATGATGGAGCGGTAGTAGATCAAGACGACAAGGGTCATCAGGGCAAAGGCGATGATGAGCGAAGTCAGCAATTCCCTGAAAAAGCTTGAGCCCAGAGATGAGCCTATGATCTCAATGCTGTAATCCTCCTGGGCCAGCTTATAACCGACAAAATTTTCGATGACAGCCATGAAAGAGCCCAGCTTGCCTTTGTCTGTCCCATCAATATCTGCGATGATAATGGCGGATTTCAGCGTGCCTGCCCTGAGAGTGTTTGTGGCGATGTCTTGCCCCGGAAAGGAAGATTCCAGCGCCTTTTCGAGAGAAGCCGGATCGATATCCCCTTTTGAATATAGCGTGAATGTTAGCCCGCCCTTTAGTGTCACATCCTTGTTGAGAAAGTCCCCAGTCGAGGCAGCCTGATAGCCTATCTGGGCAATTGCCAATAAAGTGAGAATCAAAGGTATAAAGAGAAGCTTCTTATAGTTCACATCGAAGAAATGCTTTGTTGATTCTTTAAGTGATCTTCTTGGCACAAAGGGGGTAAATTTGGCCTTTTGCCTCACTGCCTCCCGGATGGTTTCCTGTTTTTCTCTTGAAGGCTCGTTTGAAGCCCCATCGCCTTTCCTCACCGATTGGCTTTCGCTTTCCTTCCCGCCTGGCAGGCTTTCGGCTGCCTTTCTGTCCGGCTGGTTTTCGGCTGATTCTGTATCAATCAAGGGGGGCTCGTCGTTTCCTTCTTCCTGTCCAATTGGGAATTTATTCTCTTTGCCCTGAAGTTCGGCCGCTGCCTGCTGATTGCCCTCAAGTTCGTTTCCTTCTTCCTGAATGTTAGAGGTTTCGTTCCCTTCATCCATTTGGCCATCTTCTTGAGTTTGACTTTCCTGATGCTCTTCCACTATTCCTCCCCCTTCGTAATATATCCCCCTAACCCCCTAATCTTATCCATCCCATTAATAATACAATCTGCCAATGAGAAGAAAAAAGGGCGGTTAATAAAGGTTACTGATTTATAGCAAATCACTTTAATAATCGTAACTTTGTTTACAGCGAAAAGTGATTTGCTTATCCCGGAGGGATACAAAAAATTCCAATGCAATTTTTTCGTATTAGGAAATAACCTTAAAATCATTTTAAAACATATGAAAATTAAGGTTATTTCCTATAAATTAATGAAAGAATAGGGTCAGTGGATTTCATCTCCCAAACCCATCAACGCTCTTATAGTAAATCACCGAAATTCTCGAAAATCCAAAAGGTGATTTACTATACTAGAAAATCTCGCAATATTTCGATAATTAACGAGATTTGCTATTGATCTCATCAAGCGTCAATTCATCCAACTCTTAGGCTGGCTGGCCAATCTCTTTTTCAAGCTCCTTCTTCCAGATTCTTTTTCAGGCTTCATTTAACGGTATCCCAACTTTTGTCGTCTTGTCAGAGTTGTCTAAGGTATCATCATCTAATGTGATGGGAAGAATTTGACCGCCGATTTGGACTGCATCCCTTCCCCTATCGTCTTCACTTCATCCCCGCCCGTATCAGCCCCAAAAACAGCGGCGCAGGATCCTCAAGATTTGATTTGAACTCGGGGTGGGATTGGGTGCCGACAAAGTATTTGTGCTTCGGCAGCTCCATAAA
>JACPBU010000068.1 GCA_016180165.1 Candidatus Woesearchaeota archaeon
AACTCATAAATCGGAATGACCATATTCTTTTCAAATTCCAATGCAATTCCCCTCGTGACAATCCGTTTCCAAATACGACTAACCTTTCCCCCAATAATTTATAATGTGTTTGGTGGAATCCATCGCCTGTTTTTAGCCGTTCTACTCGATGGCTGACTTTATCCGCACCAAACAATATATTAATCTTGAAATAATCTTATTTTAATCGTGTTTTGTTTTGGGCGACACCGAGATGCAGAAAGCCATCATAGTAACTCCTTACGCTGAACCGGAGAAAGGCGCGTGCACAATACGCGTAAATTTTTTCAAGGACTCCCTAATAGACGCTGGCTTTGCGGTAGAGGTACTCGCGCCGAAGAGGGAATCTACTCCAGAGCTTCCGGGATTCAGACGCGTTTCGTCAAAAATAGACATGGCATTCAGGATAATCTCCAGGAAACCATACCTTGTTCTCGGGGTTTCCCCGCCCCTCCAGCCCAATGTCTTCGCCCTTTCTGCATCAAAAATCTGCGGGGCAAAATTCATCCTCGATGCAAAGGAAGACCCTTTATACATTGCGCCGAAGACTGACTCGTTACAGGCGAAGCTGAAGAATCTTATTTTCCTCATCTCCAGGAAATTTGTTTATATTTTGTCGGACAAGCTTCTTTTCCTTACAAAGTCCGACCTCAACAGCGCTGCCACGGACTATTCGCTCCCTGAAAGCAAACTTGTTCTTCTCATGAACGGAACAGACACAAAGAAAGTCAGGTTTGACAAGTTACAGAGGGATTATGTAAGGAAAAAATTCGGGATTTCGGAATCTGAATTGGTTCTTGTTTACGGCGGGAGCACAGGTGATGAGGAAGTGGAGCAGTTCTTAGAGAGCGTGAGACACTTGGCAGAATCGAATCAGTTGAGAATTATCCTGGTGCTGGCTTATGAGGAGAATAAAGCATCTAAAAGACAATTTGACAACCTTGTGGCGAGAATTGAGCAACTTGGAATAGAAAGGAAGGTTGCCTGTATCTCCAACATCGATTACTCCGAAATGTACAAGTATTTGTCCGCGGCAGATGTTGGAATAATACCCTGGCCAAATGAGCTTGTCACAAGCATCCCCGTAAAGCTTTTTGATTATAGCGCCGCTGGCCTTTTCATATTGGCAAAGGCACCTGAAAAATCGGAACTCTCCGAATTCATTCGAAAAAACACCCTGGGAATTTCAGTTTCTGGATGGCACGGCTTCAGCCTTGAAGTTGAAAAAATGCTCAAGTCAAGGAAATCAATTTCGGTTTTCAGGGAATCTAACAGAAAAAAAGCACAATCCATGTTTGACCGTAGTATGCAGGCAATAAAATTCAAATCAATTATAGAAAGACTTATGAGTTACACGGGTATGAACCCAGAAAAACCTCCCGCAAAATAGCGGGGACTTTCAACCAAATCCGCCCCCGCGCATTGGAGGCTGGCTGGTTCCGAGACCTATTTAGTAAATCTTTTTTTTCTGGCCTTGATTTCGAGTATACCCCTTTCAAGCAACTCGTAGTCGTATCTGTTAGGAATCACCAAACTTGCTGCATTTATAGATTTGCCACGGACTTTTTGCAAAAAGTGCCACTTGGCCAAAACATCAAATGAAAAAGATAGAACCCTGCTTAAACACAGGCCAAAAAGCCCGAAATAAATTACCAGCAGAGAGCCTGAAACGAGTGAGACTACCAGCAACAGTATTGACGTGAACGCAAGAATCTTCTGCTGTTTGAGGCCGAAGAACAATGGCTTCATTGGTATGTTCAGGACAAATGCGAACATTGCTAAAAGGAGAATCCTGAATGAACCCGCATATGGGACGAATTCACTGCCGAGCACGAGATTTATTGCCGTTTCCGAAAACAGCATGAAAAACAATACAATCGGGACTGATGCAAAGAGCATGTATTTAGTGGCCCTGAAAATAACGTTTGTCGAATCGCTTTTTTTTCCAAGCTTGCTGACAAGAGGGTAAAAAATCGTTTCAAGCGGCTCGAATAACCATCTTATTATTATCAGGAATTTCCACAGCGCAGCATATATGCCCACGGCTTTAACGCCGAGGAAATACTCCACTATCCAAAATATTATATTTGACTCGAAGTTCCTCGCTTGGGAAAAAACAATCACCCATTTGCCATGCTTTTTTATCATCTCCGTGAAGTCCGACAATTTTCCATGCGCGGAAAATACAAGCTGCTTTACCTGCAGAGGTATCCTGAACCAGAACAGCGCTAACATCAGCATGTCAGCCACGACTATGGACATCAGCACGATTTCGGTTTTTGCACCCAAAAACATAAAACCTGCATAGATAGCCGTGAGCCTAAGGAGTGCCTCGACAACAAAAGACAGTGCATAGCTCTTGAATTCCGAAGACATCTGGAAGGAAGTTGTGTAGATGTTCCTGAGGCCACCGACTATTATGAGCAGCCCTATGGGCAGTATAATACCTGAAAGATTTTTTTGGAAGTACCCGGATATCTGTTGGGAAAAAATAATGCATGACGCACCTATAATAATTCCTGCCAGGAGCTGCAGCGCCACATAACCCTTCATAAGGCCAGCTGCCTTTTCTCGGTTATTTTCGTTTATCTCCTTCGATACATCTGAAACCATGACTGTGCCAATGCCTTGATCAATGAGCAATACAAAAAATGAAATAACAGTCATTGAAAGAGTGTACAAGCCAAAACCATAGATGCCGAGGCCGCTGAGCAGCATCAGGAATGTAACGAGGTTTATCCCGGCGCTGAAAATGTTGCTCAGTGTAATCAATGCGGAGGATTTGAAGATTTCCTTCAGAACCATCTAGTCACGGCCACGCGATTATGGGAGTACGGCGGATTCCGCCATTTTCCAATAGAAGACAAAGGCAAAAAGGTAAAATACCCCACTGATGAAGCTAAGTGACGGATAGGGGCAAAAATTACAAGATGACAGGAAGCCCCCGATAAAATCAAGCACCGCCAGAATATCTCTTCCGCAAAGCAGGTATATACGAAGGAGTGCGCGAAATGTATTCCCTCCCGTGTTTCTCCCCTGCCACGATAAATTTTTCAGTCGCAATGCAGTTCTCTTCATAGTAGGACTGGAAGTCTGTATCGCGGAAAAATGACGGATGCGTATCCTGGACCGTCTGCTTCAGCCCGTCATAATGGGCTTTGCCAGCATGGCTCCAAAAAAGTTTGTCCCCTGGTTTCCTGCCGTCACATCCAATGACAAAAACCTCCTTCGTGAATGATGACGCCAATGGAAGCATGAACGACACCAAAGTATTGTTTGAAAGCTTCACCGAGAGGTCGGAAGCGGTGGGTATCCTAAACTGCCCGAAAATGTCGAGCCTCAAACCTATTATCCTATCCTCAATCTCCGGATAATGCGCGATAAAAAACGGCATTACATCCTCGCGCGTGACGGCAAAGCATCCGCTCCTGCAGACATTGAGCATCTGCTTCCTGAATTTAGCGGCATATTTCGAGGGACCGTCATGGTAAGCAAAATCCCCAAATACCACGGCATGCGGCATTATGTGCTTCATGAGGGCGGCATCGTTGATGGCTGTATTAGCCACTATGCGGAAACCATCCGAAAAATCCATGGAAATAGCATCTGAGAGGGAAGGCCCGGTGCCGAATACGTATGACCTGGCCTTGCCATCAACGAGACTTGCCAATCTGGAAAAATTATTGCCGGAAATTTCCCTTATGCGCTCCCTTGATTTCATGGAAAGCGTGGAATTGAAAGCCATGACATAGTTCTTTGATTCCGTGACTCCGGAATAATTCTTGTCCACTAGAAATGTTCTGCCAAAAGAGAGCGGGAATCCTGGCAATGAAAACAGCCGGATTTCCTTCCAGAGAAGTATAGCGC
Source organism: Candidatus Woesearchaeota archaeon (assembly GCA_016180165.1). Classification (GTDB taxonomy): domain Archaea; phylum Nanobdellota; class Nanobdellia; order Woesearchaeales; family JACPBV01; genus JACPBV01. The sequence goes on from JACPBU010000068.1 coordinate 3,886, forward strand.
CGGGGCTCGCAGCGAGAGAAATGGCTTTAGGCGAATCGCATTCCACCACCTCAACATCAGCCTTTTCGCCCAGAAAATTTTCCTGTGATTCTGGAGGCCGGACTTTGCCAGCAATCCGGGAAACTTCCCTTGACACAGGAATAATAACTCTGGGTTTTGAATAGCCCGATTCCGGGAAATACCAGTGTGCACGGTTAAAAATGTCTGTAAATTCCTCTTTGGATTTGACTATTGGGAAAAAAACGAGCCTGGAAAAAGGAGAAGGACTGAAAACCAGCTCATGCAGCATTATGGCAAACCTGAGGAAAAGCCCGAAAATTTTTTTGCCAAGGGAATTGGTTCCTGCATTACCCATAGTGTTACCATTGTGAGGAGCAGATACTATAGCTTCTTGCGGGTAAACTCGTGTATGGATTCAATCCCTATGCGGCACGCCGAACCGAGTAGGAGAGTGTCAAGGCTATAGCCTATAAACCGGTACCCTGATTTTATTAGCCCGATACATTTTTCCGCGTCTGGCTGCACGCAGTGGTATCCGCTGAGTGCATTTGCACTCTTCGCCGCAGCAAGGGTTTTTGACAGGGCACTTTTCATCTCGCCGGAGTCAAATTCGCCTGGTTTTCCAATAGACCCTGAGATGTCATAAGGGCCTATGAGGAACCCGTCCACCCCTTTTACCGAAAGTATTGCGCCGATGTTTTTCACTGCATCAATGTGCTCTATCTGGACTATGACGACGGCTTCTTTCTGGAGATTGTCCCTGTACTCCTCAAAAGAAAACCCGTATCCCTGCGCACGTGCAAGGCCAACGCCCCTTTTTCCGAAAGGGGGATAATAGGCCGCTTCGACGCATTTCCGTGCATCCTCTGCCGAGTTCACCATTGGCACTATCACCCCTGTGCTCCCGGCATCCATAACCCTCTTTATAATCACTGGGTCGTTCGATGGCACCCTGACAAGAGGAATGCAGCCGGCACCCCTGATGGCGCATATCATGTTCTGCGCCTGCTCAAGGGAAATCACGCTGTGCTCCATGTCTATTGCCAGCCAGTCGAAGCCCATTTTCGCCATAAGTTCGGCCACTGCCGGATGCCCAAGGGTAATCCATGAGCCCAAAGTAAGCTCGCGTCTTGCGAGCTTCCGCTTGAATTCAGCGTTATCCACGAATTAAATACGCCATGTGTAATTAAAAAATAGTTTGGTACGGATGCATTTCAGACATTAGGCATTTTCATGAGAGCCTGGGTGAGCAGGAAATCTTGTTCGGTGTCTATGTCAAGCGCTTCCGGCACACCAATCTCGAACATTAACGGCCTGGAATCGATTCGGGTGCAGCGCCTCATGAAGCTCTTTCTGGAAAAAATGTACAGGCTGGAATTTTCCTCGAAAACCGGCTCAAGGTCCTGTGTCCTTATAAGTTCATCCGGATTATGATTAACCGGCCTGCACTTTGCATCGTAGAGCCTGGCCTGTATGCGGGTTACACTGAAGAGCGAATCCCTTGATTTTGAGGAAAAGAATTGGTCAATTGCATTGTCGATTGTACTGGCCTTCAGGAGAGGGTTCGTGGCATGCGTCTGGATGAAGTAATCACCATCCAGCACACCAATGGCGTTCTGTATGAGCTTATTCACAGAAACCTTGTCCCCTATAAGGGCTTTAGGCCGTTCAATAACCCGTATGAACGGAAAATTTGACTCGATATCTGACTTTATCTTTGAACTGTCGGTGTCAACCACTATCTCTGAAACACCCCTTGCTTTGCGGAGCGTGCCTACAATCCAGTGGTACAGGGGCTTCCCTGACAGCAACCGCATGTTTTTTGACGGCACCCTCTCGCTGTGGCCTTTGAGGGGAATTATTGCGGTGACCGACTTCCTCGCCGCTTGCATCAAATACAGGATGCCACGGCAGGCTTTTATATTAAACTTATTTTTCAAGGAGGGTTCTATGGAAAAACGCGATTTCATACAGCGGCACTGCCACGGTGGCACTCCTGACAAATTCGGTGGGTTAATATAGCGGGCAAACCTCGAAACATTGAGGTGATTCGTTGGCTTGCCCATTTTGTAAGGCTCAAACGCCTA
>JACPBU010000069.1 GCA_016180165.1 Candidatus Woesearchaeota archaeon
GCAAACAACCTCCGGGGGAAGATAGCAGGAGCTGTCGGGGCGTATAATGCATCTTCCCTTTTTTTTAACGAGCCGGAAAAATTCGAGCTTGCTGTCCTTGAAAAGCTTCACCTCAAGGCATCGCCTGTCTCTACTCAGGTTGTCCAGGCAGAGTTTATGGCTGATTTTGTCCATGCTGCAGTTTCCTGCTTCGGGGTTTTGGCAAACCTTGCTGATGACATGAGGCATCTCCAGCGCTCTGAGATCTCTGAAGTTGGCGAATTCTTTGAAGCGAAGCAGGTGGGAAGCTCAACGATGCCCCATAAGAGAAACCCCATCAACTTCGAGAATGTAAAATCAATGTGGAAGGCATTTATGCCAAGGATGCTCACCCAATATATGGACCAGATCTGCGAGCACCAGAGAGACCTGACGAACAGCGCATCGCAGCGATTTATCCCTGAGATCATCGCAGGCCTGTATATCTCTGCAGCCCGCCTTGAAAAGACGATGGCAAGGCTCGTCGTCGACAAGGAAAGCCTGAAGGCGAATTTCGCTTTGCATCAGGATCTGATCGCTGCAGAGCCGGCTTACATCCTCCTGGCTGCGCATGGGCATCCCGATGCGCATGAAAAAGTGAGAGAGCTTACGATAGAAAGCCAGAAGAAAGATGTGCCGTTCCAGAAACTGCTGTTTGAAGACAAAGAGCTCAGGCCCTACATCTTGAAATTTGAGAAAAAACAGCTTGAAATATTAAAGAACCCGGAGCTTTACACCGGGATTGCAGCAAAGAAAACTGAGAGAGTCTGCATGTTCTGGAAGAAGGAGCTTGGATTGTAAATAAATTTCAAATTATCTGAGGGGATTTTTCACCCTGGCAGATTTTTGGGCTGTCTGAGATGTCGGAGATATTGGAGATGTCTGAGATGTTCATCCCTTTCTACCTACATTTTTCCCCGGAAAGTTTACGGGTTTCCGTGATTTTTGGGGATAAGCATAAAAAGATGGGATGCTAAGCAAATCCTGAGGTGGTTTTGATGGCTGTTTTGGAAAAAAATGCTGGGGAGAATGAAACTAGTGAGGAAGCATTTCCTCTTAGTAAAACACAATCTGAATTAATCAAGCCTGAATTTGAGGGCATCTTCGTTATGAGCGCCCGGGAGGAAGCCATCAAAAGGGCAAAGAAAAAAGGACATCCATTTGAGTTCGCTGGGAGTATTGACATCGGAAAGTTAGTTGCAGTTTATAGTTCGGATAGTTTTTGTGTTGGTGTAGATGGCTCTCAAGTTCAGGGAGTTTATGGTTTGCTTGTTGCTAACCATCTTCCATTGAGAATAAAAGGCCAAGGAATCCCAATTTCCGACAGATATTCTGCAGTCTTTGGTTCTGATTGGCAGGGTGACATGGACAATGGGATACCAATTACTGAAAAATATTCCCTGCTAGAATTTCCCGAAGTTAAAAGGATTTTTGAGGTTGGTCCTTTGCCTCATTCGACAATTCTGCCCTTCATCGGCAAAAGAGAGCCTAGGCCCGAAGAACAAAGAGACCCAAAGTTTATCTTCAATCCAGGGGCATATGTCGCTCCCAAAGAACCCGTCGTTGATGTGCACTATGATCCGTGGTACGATGATCCAGCCCAAGTCCAGATTTTTAAAGGCAGCAGTAATGGCCCCGTATTATGGGAAGACCTTTCTGCAATTGTTCGTTTGGAAATTATTGGGGTGAAAGGTCATAAGTTTTATTTTGCCAGTCTTGAGCCCTATAGGCCATAATCTTTAAGTTTAAGAATTATTTTGGGGGTTAAGGATCCATGACGTCTATTTATGGCTCTGCAAAGGTCCCAGCCTTGGTTGTGAAGGGTGCTCGGCAAATCCCATGCAGGCAGGAAAGTTCGTACCCGATTGATGAGCCTTTTAGGTCCCTCTTTTTGCAAGGCGATATCACCTATTCCACAATCGATGGAAGCGTTCGGGGCGAAAAAGCAGAATCTGTCCTTGCTTATGATGGCTGGCTAAAAGGTGTTATGCCCAAAGGCAACATTTCAGTCCTGACTGATCCCTCTCACGAGTATTATATAGTTCCTCTCGCAGAAACTAAAAGAATGTTGCATAAAATTAGGGGTCTCGAGTTAAATTATGTGAGGCGCCTCTTTGAGTGGATAACCAATCTTCAAAGAAGCGGAAGAGCAAGGAATCTTGGCGAACTTAGAACCGGGTTAACAGACCCAAGAGCAAATCTCTTTGTGGAGAGGTTATTAGAATATACCCAAGAGCCTTTGCAAAATATGATTATTCTTAATGACATTGGAAACTATCCTCAGGTTTTCTCCCCTCGCCGTTTATTGATGGATGGCCCATTTGATGGAATGATACAATCTGTTGCGGCTCAACTCAATGAAAGTTTAGCCAACCAGACAATGCCTCGCCGGGGGCGTGGACGGGAGCCACAACCCGCAGAAGAGAATAATTTTTCTATCTTTTTTGATGGAAAGGTGGTGGATAAGCCAGTAAATCTGTCAGCTGTTAAATCAACTTTAAATCTTGAGGGGAGGCTTCATCAGCCGTCATTATCATCACCATTAAAAATCAGAAACTGCGGATTCACATTAACTGGAGACTTAGAACTGGAGAGAAAAACAGCGGGTGGGTCGAAGATTGCTACAAATGAGTATCATTCACTATCTTTGTCAGATGGCCAAATCATCATTACAACTGTTGAAAATGTATACCCTATTGTTGAAACCATAGTAAAATCACACCTTGAGCAATTTGAGTATTTCGAATGGACGACCCGTGATGAAGTTGAAGGGATCTGCGCTTTCGGCATTCTTGGCGGATTAGTTATGTTAGTTGCTGCTCCCTTCACCGGAGGTGCCTCCCTTGCAATTGCTGGGGGGGTTCTTGCTGCTGGAAGCGGTGCTGGAGCATTTGCTGCCCATGAGCTTATACCCGAAGGGCCAAAAGAGAAAAAAATTGGGACCAGGGAGGTCAAAGATTATACCCACGAAAAAAAAGATGTAGGTGATAATTATTTTAATAGTAAGCCAACGCTTATGAGTAATGTTGAAGTCAAAGACTCAAAAATTCTGGTTTCAATAGATGGGACTCAAAAAGAGGAAAGTCTTATTCAGAAGAGCGGCCTAGGGCTTTAATCCTGCAACTTGCTAATTCCCCGCTCCTCCTCACCGCAGCAGCAACCGTATCCCTGATGAGCCTGGAAGTGTAAGGATGCTCCAGGACTTTTCTTCCCGCTACCGTCGTTCCGTTGGGGCTGCTGACCATCGAGATTAATTCTTCAGGCTCCATGCCGGTTTTTTCCAGGAGGATCGCGGTCCCTTTTGCAGTCTGAAGGACAAGCTCCCTGGCAGCCTTTTTCGGCAGGCCGTATTTTCTTCCAGCGTGGATGAACAGCCCGAAAAGATAGGCAAAGAACGCAGGGCCGGAGCCGCTTACTGCTGTCACGGCATCAAGGCAGTGTTCAGGCAGGAGAAATGCCTTTCCTGCAGAGTTGAGTATCCTGGAGACTGCTGCAATGCTCTTCCTCGAAACATTTTTACCGGCAGAAAACCCCGCTGCCATCTCACCGGCTATGCAGGGAGTGTTGGGCATGACTCTGATGATTCCTGCCTGAGGAAGCTTTTTGCTTATTCTCCCGATCCTGATGCCGGCAGCGATGGAGACGATGAGCTTTTTCTTTGGCAGCCTGAATTGGTCTGAGCTGCCTAAATCATCAAGAACAGCATCAATGTCCTGCGGCTTCATGCACAAAAAGATTATATCGCTTTTTCTCGCAACTTCGCTGTTGCTCGATGCAGGAATGATGCCGGCTTTTCTCCTGAGCAGGCCAAGCTTGGCTCTTTTTCTGTCAGAAACAGTAATAGAGCAGGAGATCCCTGAGTTTCGGATGGCAGTTATCAAAGCAGACGCCATCTTTCCTGCCCCGATGAACCCCAGCGATAATTTCTTTGCCATAGGCATCCATTGCAGGAAACTGTTTATATAATTTGTGAAAAATTCAAGATGGGGGAGATATTTTCAAGAGGGGAGAATTGTTTTTAAGAGAAGTTAAATGCAATTCAGAAGTCGGCTAATAAGTGAAAGGGGGTCTTTGGTTTAGAGTAGAATCATGTTTTTCTCTGCCATATACTGAAAATCACTTAATTCTCTAAAGGCACTTCCAATATCAACATATATTAATTCTCGTGGGTTATTTGCCCAAACTTCATCTGAAGGACTTACCTCCAATTCTCGTGTTCCACCCATAGTAAAATCTTCTACCAGTAATGCGACATCTCCCCTAAGCCCTACAAATCCTCTTGGTGTTTCTATTCTATCCTCGGTTTTTGCAACACCGACACAGAATTGTGTAACTCTTTTACCTTTAGATGAATAATCCTCTGCATCAGTCGCATATGTTTCATATTGACTTAATACCCCCTTTGAAGTAATTCCATCTTTACCTGCATATAAATTATGCCTCATTGCCACCCATAATCCACCCGATAATTGTCCAATTCGATATATGATGTGGTGTTGCCCATCACTAATATTTTGTGCCGTTTCTTTTCCCGAATAGTGATTTTCAAGAATTCGCATTAATTCTGGAGATGATTCTATCTCTATTCTTACTTCTTGGGATTTTTCAAAATATCCTATCATAATATTTAGAGTTATTATTTACTTTAAAAATCTATGGACACCAAAGCCATCTTTATTTTGTTATTGGGTTGGGCTTCGCCCCTGAAGACGCCGACTTCTGAACTTCCTTCGCTTCGCTCGGGAATGGTCAATAGGCCGGCGGTATGCCCGCCCTTCGTCCGCAGACCGGAACGCTGGATTCTCCCTCCGGCCGCTTGGGTCGGATTTTTTTTTCGTGGATAAACTTTGAAAAAGTTTACTCCACTAGAAAAAAGCACGACCTTTTTTTGTTTCATTTTCCACAAGATAGTGTTCTTGCGGCAGACCACCAGTGAAACACACCGGTGGAAAATGAGATTTTAATAGAAGTTACTCGTTTCAAGAAAGGAGAATCGTCTTTAATAGAAAATAATTGTTATCAGGGAATGAGAATCGTAGGTAGGCGCAGGATGACATGCTGTACATCCATCTACTGCAACTCAACCCTGCTGCCATCGGAGCCGTAGGCGTATATCTTTCCGGGAGCTTCATCCTTTGTCTTCTTGTGGCTGCCGTCGCAAAAAGGCTTATTGCCGCTCAGGCCGCACATGCAGACCCAGGCTGACTTTTCTCCAGGCTTAACTTCTGCTGGGCCTTGCGCCTCTTGCTTGATTATTCTTGCCATGCTGATAAGAAAGAGGCAGGTGTTACTTAAAGGTTTCGGAATCATTGCTTAAAACCGGAATCTTCGCTTGATTTCAGATTTTTCGAGACAAGATTTATATACCTGCTCATTTATGATACTGAAACAGCGCTTGATTTTCATTCGGCGAAGCCAAGGGGATTTCAGCATCATGAGAACCTTACTTTTGATAATCCTTTCTTTGAGTGGCTTGCTTGCACTCTATTGGGTGTTGATAGGACAATGGAAGCATAATGCTATGATGCGCCAGCAGGCCAAAGATAAAGGCTCTCCTGGGGAATATAATTGGCACGAACGATAAAGTGGATAACTCATAAAATGGATAATTCATAAGGTGATGTGAAACAATAGAGAGATGATTCAGAGAAGAAGTGAATGGAGAAAAGGTTATGGAGCAAAAGCTTAAACCGCTGGCAATTGCCTTTGATATCGATGATGTCCTTATTGATGTCACTCACTCATGCAGGCTTGCAGCAAAAAAAACAGGGGAATTCTTCCTGGGGAGGGTGCTCCTTGCACAAGAGCTTCAGGACATGCTTGGGTTGTGCACGAGCAACCATTACGATGCTTCTGAAGAAATTATCAGGAGGAACGGCGGTGATTTCCGCAAAGAGGCTATCATCAAGAAACTCGGGAAGGCCACGGGCTGAAGTCCTTGAGTCGCTCCAGCGCTTTGGGCTGAGCAAATGCTTTAAGGAAGTCGTTGCCATGGAGGATGTTGCCGAACAGAAACCCAATCCCGCAGGATTGCTTTTGCTCATGAGCAGGATGAAATCCTCCAGCTCTAAAACAATTTTTGTTGCGTCAGGGATCGCAGATGCAAGGGCGGCAAAGGAAGCAGGGATACCGTTCATCGGTGTCCTGCCTCCATCTGCTGAAAAGAAGGCATACTCGGATCAATTAAAGTCTGAAGGGGCCATCCATGTTCTTGACTCAATCAATTCTCTAAAGTCTGTGCTCGGATAATAGGAAAGTGGGCTTAGGGACAAAAATTATTGAACAATGAGGCAATTGCAAAATTCATTTGGCGTAATTGTTTATCGTCTGTTGCACTTGTTTTGCCTGAATTCTTGCCAATAGTTTGAATTGCTCCAACATGAACGAGAAAACAACGATATTCTCGACCATTGTCTTTTTTATCGTCTGACTTTTCTTGACTTTATTTTGTATCAGGCTTATTTGGGTGTAAATTTTTGAGTGGCTGTTCACTCTTTCTATGCTTGTTCTTTTCTTGAATTCTTCTTCAACAAACCCATTATTCTTGTAGACTGGATTAATTTGAAAATGCCAATCCAACGACGGTAGATTAATCCTTTCGGGTATTCCAGAACGCCTTTGGTTGTATCCAATCAGAGGTATTTTATGCTGGACTGAAATGAGTATTTCATGCATTTCACGAAAATCAAAAATGCCATCCATAATTATGAAATTGTTATTTTTGCTGCTGTCAAATTGTTTTTCCGCAAGCAACTCCTTGGCTAAGTTAATCTGTCCCTCCCTTGCGTATCCAACGACAAATCTTCGTGGGATTTGGTGCTTTATCGACGCTATAATCATAAGCCAGAACCCATGAAACTTCTTAGTGTCACTCTTTGCCCCAAAATGATAGCGATGGGGAGATTGCTTGCTTTTTATCGGGACAGGAATGTCTGTTCCATCAAAGCCCATATCATCATTTGCGAACACATCGTATTTCTCTAAAGTATCGTCGAGAAACTCGAATATGCTGATAAACTTATAAGAATAATTTCTTTCAAATCTGCTCAACGTATCGTGGCTTGGTATATTTTGTAAGCCACAAAACTCTAAGTATTGCTTATTTTCATGAAATCTTTTCACGAGAAGAGTGTTATCATCAATCAATAAATAGGATTTTAACACGAAAGATTTGAACAAACTTAGAGATGGGAAATCTTTTTTCCTTCCTCGACGAGAAAATCTGGTTTTGCCTAGGATTTGAACGATGGGGAGCCAATCAAATTCTTGAAAGAAGCTTTTTAAATGTAAAAATTCCCTGCTGTTTTGCATAAAAAGACCACCTCCTTTATCATCTTATCGACGATAGCTTGGGTGCTTTTTATGCTTTACATGCATTTTGTCGACTAAACCTATCGTTTTTACCGACGAAGAGAATTATGCGATTGGCTCCAGTTAGGGGGGGAAACCTGCTTGTTTCTGCAACGGTAGATGGGCTCATAGCATCCTATTTTTGGAGAAAGACTTATGGTGCTGCTCCTTCCCTTCATATTGCTTTA
>JACPBU010000070.1 GCA_016180165.1 Candidatus Woesearchaeota archaeon
TCGACAGCCGTTTGAAATCGCGACCTCTACGTCACCCAGTCAGCTTGTGTGCAGTCATCCCCTTGCGGGTCAGCGCTCAAACATATGAGCCTCGCTTCACCTTATCATAGATGTAGCGCTCTAACCAGGCTGAGCTACAGCGGCATTCACACAGAAGAGCCAGAAGTTGTTATAAAAACCTTTTTATTTTCTCAGCGCATTCCTTCAGCATATTGGGCAATGTTTTCCTTGGGCGCCAATTCAAATCGATGCCGTCCCGCGCATATCTGGGGATCACATGGACATGGGCATGTGGGACCAACTGCCCTGCCACTTTCTTATTGTTCATCAACAGGTTAAAACCTTCAGCGGCTAATGCAAAAGACATTGCTTTGGTGAGCTTTTTTGCAAACAATGCAATATGCTGGATGACCTCGTCGGGGGTCTCCGCAATCGTCTCAAAATGCTGTTTGGTGACAATTAGTGAATGGCCGGAAATTGCCGGCGCGATGTCCAGAAAAGAAACCAAGATATCATCTTCAAAGATGATAGTTGAGGGAATTTCACCTTTCACAATCCTACAAAATATGCAGCTTCCCCGTACAGGTGATTCCTTCTCTTCCATATTCAGAGGATATAGTGGCTTACCTTTTTTAAATCCATAGTATCGAAGACAACAACACACAGTTTCCCTTCTTCTTTTTTACAGCCAGGATTGATGCATAAAGCCCTGCCAAGCTTATCCCTCCAGCTTCCACTCACCTCCGGAGATTCATGGATGTGGCCATGCAAGGCCAAGGGTGGCTGCTCTTTTTCGATAAAAGAGCGGATAGATCTGCTCCCGACATGAAACCCGCGATAAGTCATGTCTAACTTCGTATTAAAAGGGGGGGAATGAAACACGTAGATTGTCTTTTTTGGATTGCTCAGCCCTGATAGGTTTTCCAAATCCCATTTTATTGTCCCCTTTTCTCTCGGGATGCTGAGGATATCCCGTTCAGGAGAAGTCAATGGTTTTGATGCTTCATCATCAAGCTTTTCCCAATCCTTCAGCAAAAATGGCATCTGGGGCACAAAGCTGTAACCGGCGATAGAGATATTTTCCAATATGTGGGCTTTTTGGTGCAACAGGCGAACCAGGCCAAGGCTTTCTAATCGTTCAAGGCTTTTCATGTTTACCCTGAAATCATCATTCCCCATCATCCCCAAAGCGATGATGTTGGCCTTCCTGAGCTTTTCTAAAAAACTTTTAAAAAATCCTTCAATGAAGTCTTTCTGGTAGCAAACCGCTTCCTCAAGACCAAGGTGGGCATGAGGACAAATGTCACCGCCCATGATAGCAGCTCCAATCCCGTTCCTGAGAGAAAACTCCTCGAGCTTCTGGAAAAGAACACCGACACCGTGCATATCTGCGCAAAAGACGTATCTCATAGTAGGCTATGCAAAATTTTCCTTGTGATTTATCATAAAAATCCGACCACCGCCAACAGAAAATCTGAGGATTTTCTTATTTGCGCTCGCTCCGCTCGGCAAAGGTCAATAGACCGGCGGTATGCTCGCTCCCTCCGGTCGCACGGGTCGGATTTTTTGTCCTCATTTTCCACGAAACTTGTTATCTCGCTGTCAACCACCCATAAAATATATGGGTGGAAAATGAGATTTTACTCTTGTATCCCATTAATCTGGCAAAAAGGAAAAATGGACCGGCCGGGATTTTCAAATATTTTTTTTGAACCCGGAGACTGACCCAGTCTGGTCTGACCTTGTTCCCTGCAAAGGGCAAAGCTGTAAAGCCAAGGGTCCATGATACCAGATTTCACCACCGGCCCATCTACCGCCGATAAAAAGGTCCCTTATTTAAACATACCGAAAAAATGAGCAGGCATGGTTTTTTTGGATAGGCTTACAACAAAGTTAATGAACTTCTTTGAATGATTCATTGAGAAAAAAGAAGGGCGCCTTTCCCTTGTGTCGGAAAAAACACCCCCTTTGTTGTGGTAAGCTAACCTTGCAAAAACATATTTATAAAGTTTTCTAATTTTTCTTTGATTTTGCCATTGGAACTATCAGAGCCATAATCTTTTTGTGATGATGGGGAGGTTGCCTCACTCCAATTTATGAACGATAAAGGCATCACCAACAGCTTCAATAAAAGAGAATCAACAGATAGGTATAAATAATAGGGGAAGTATTAGAGAGGTTACTTTGTCCAAAAAAGGTGATGAGTCCATAATTTGCAAGAAGGAAATTCAGAAAATTGCTGCCTGTTCCAGGTGAGGTTCATGGGAAAAAAAGTCATTATCAACTCTAATCTTAAAGAATATGCGAAGGCCTACGACAAACAACTCTTTATATCAGGAGATTTCCCTGAGCGCCTGAACCAGAAAGTCATCGAAATGATCAGGGATGCTGCAAAGCGTGCCAAAGAAAACCAGCGGACAACTATTATGGCAAGGGATCTTTAGGACTGTCCAAACGGGCCCTCACTTGCTAAGAATGCCCATTGGCCAGCAGCGCTGGAAAAATTACAGAAAATTATTTCAGGCAAGAATTCTCAACCTTTGCCTCAGGTGGTCGATCCTCTGCTGGAATTGGGCTTCATCCTTCAATTTATTGGCCCGTTTAACCTGTTTAAACTTTTCCCTTAGGGATGCAAGGCGCTTCTGTATCTTCTCTTTTGCTCCAGAATGTTCAGGAGGATAATTGGACAAAAGAGGCTGACCTGGCCCTTTATTTTGTGGATTCTGAGCAACCAATCCCCTGATGTCTCCTTTCATCGCCGCCAGCATCCCATTTATCTCATCAAGCTGCAGTCGGCAATCTTTAATTTTTCCAACGATTTCCTGGGCAGTCTCCCCATTGTTTTGCTGTATCCCTAAAAGCCTTGCCTCTTTGGCAAGAACGACCCCTATGCTTTGGTGCAGCTTCGCAATTTCCTGGTCAATATCGCCATTGCTGTTATAAGCGTCCCTCACAGCATCAATCTGCCTGGTGAGGCCCATCCTTGCATCCTCCCTGTCCTTATGTTTCTTGGCAACAAGGCAAATATGCTTAACAAAACTCTTGAACCGTTCCGGATTACCATTCACTCCTTACCAATCATGGTTGACCAATCATGGTTGACCAATCGTACTTGGCTAATTATGCTTGATTCATCACCTTTTACAATCTTATTTGATAATCAACAACGGAGAGTTACGCCTATTTTTTCAAAAACCCAAACAAGCCTTTCCTAGGGGCATCATCAAGCGGAGGGAGGGGCGGCAGAGGGCCAAATCCCTGGCCAAATGGAGGCAGAGGGGGCAATGGAGGCATCCCTCTCGGAGGTGGAAACTGCATATTATCCTGCCCATGAGGCTGCATCGCCTGGGGAAAGGGCTGTGCCATTGGCCTTTGGGGCAGACTATTCATCGGTGGAGGGCCACCAATTGGATTATTCTGCTGCGGGGGCTCCAATGAAGGCATGTCAAAATCAGGTGGCTGATCCATGGATGGAAAGGGATCTTCCATGGAGGGCAGCTCCGCTGGATGCTCCTCATGTGATTTAATGGGAGAAAACCCTTCATCTTTATCCCCTTCAGATCCTATCACTTTTTTTTCCTTTACCATGTCGGCAATGGCAACTAAGCCTTCAGCAATGGTCTTGTTCTGTTCCTCTAAACGCTCAACTTTTTCAAACAGGGGCTTTATCTTTGCCGAGAGCTCGGATTCTGTTTTTTCTTCCAGCTTCATCTCTTCGGCAGCTGTGCTAAAAAGCTTCAGCATCGCATCCATCGTCTTTGTAAGGCCTGCCATCGAAGCCAATAAATCTTTAGAGTTAGGGTCTCCCATCCTGGTGCGGAGCTCAGCAATCTGGCTCTTGAGCTCTACAATCTCCTTATAAGGCATAATCTCGTAAGCTGACTCTTCTTCAGACATCGTTTCAACTCTTTTCTATAGCACTAACTAATCACAAACACTTTTTGATGTCAAAGATATTTAAATGTTGTGATTTTAGCGGCTCCGTTCAAAATCTCGCTTTCGCTCGGGTTAGCAGCTTAAAAATCGTAAATATTCTTTCCGTTTGCTGACATTCCCCGACGGTGCCAACCCCCTTGTCAGCTTAATTGAATCTGCAAATGATTTTTACTTAAAGCTGCCAACTTATATTTTGAACGGAGCCGATTTTAGCCTCGAAACAAAAATTGGGCAGAGTGGAAGAAAGAGGGGACCGGTAAAAGGCAGCCAGGAAAAAGAGATTACATCTCCATGCCGCCTTGGGGCATCGGAGGCATCCTGCCACTGTCCTGTTTTGAACCGCCGGCAATGACATCGTCAATCCTCAATATCATCACAGCAACATCAGCAGCTGAGCTTATTGCCTGAGTCTTGATCTTCAACGGCTCAATCACACCTTCCTTCCAGGAATCGACAATCTTCCCGGAAAAAACATTGATGCCTGCCCATTTCTGCCTCCGGTCATGTGCGCTTTTCAGTTCAGTAAGGATATCGATAGGATCCAGGCCGGCGTTTTCTGCGAGGGTCCTGGGGATGACTTCAATGGCGTCAGCAAATGCCTCAACAGCAAGCTGCTCCCTGCCAGACAAGCTTTCAGCATAGGACTTCAGCTGCCTTGACAGCTCAATCTCGGATGCGCCAGCACCGCCAACTATTTTTCCGCCCCGCAGGGCAGCTGCGATATCCCCGATGGCATCTTCCATCGCCCTCTTGACCTCATCGACAACGTGCTCAGTCCCTCCCCGGACGAGGATGGTAACTGATTTGGGATTATCACAATCCCTGATATAGGTCATCTCTTCGTCACCTACCTTGACCTCTTCGACTACACCTGCTTTCCCCAGGTCTGCTTCACTTAACTCATCAAGGTTGGTGATAATAACTGCTCCAGTTGCCCGGGATAATGCCTCCATATCACTTTGCTTGGCACGCCTGACCGCATACACTCCTGCTTTCGCCAAAAAATGCTGCGCAATATCATCAATTCCTTTCTGGCAGACAACAACATTAGCGCCAGATTTCAGGATTTTCTGCACCTTGTCCCGAAGCATCTTCTCTTCCTGATCAAGGAAGGCCTGAATCTGGGCTGGATCGGTTATCTGGATTTTTGCATCAATCTCAGTATTCTTTATTTCAATCGCAGAATCAACCAGAGCTATTTTTGCAGCTTTCACCGAGCGAGGCATGCCTGGATTGACACGCTCCTTATCGAGAACAATCCCTTCAACGAGCTCAGTGTCATAGACTGAAGAGCCCACTTTCTTCTCAATCTTGATATTGTCACGATCAACAATACTGTTTTTATCGATGGTGTCCATGACCAGCTTTGCTGCCCTGACTGCAATATCGCTTAGCTTGTCCTTTGCATTCTCAGCACCCTTGCCTGTCATCGCGGTCATCGCAATCATCTTCAGAACAGCAATATCCTGAGGAGTGACGCTTTCAGCCATCGCTGCAAGAATCTCCTGAGATTTAGCCTCTGCCCACCTATACCCCTTGGCTATCACTGTCGGATGCACTTCTTTCTCCAAAAGAGATTCAGCATTCTTCAACAACTCACCTGCCAAAACAACGGCAGTCGTTGTGCCATCGCCAACCTCAGCTTCCTGGGTCTTGGCAACCTCAACGAGCATCTTTGCAGCAGGATGCTCAATCTGCATCTCTTCAAGAATGGTCACCCCGTCATTGGTTACCGTGACATCGCCAAGCGAATCGACTATCATCTTGTCCATCCCCTTTGGGCCTAATGTCGTCCTTACTGTTTCAGCAACTAATTTTGCCGCAAGAATGTTGTTACGCTGCGCATTCCTCCCCGAGGTGCGCTGAGTGCCTTCCGGCAGGATAAATATCGGCTGAACTTCTTTTGCCATCATTTCCACCCCCTTGTTAAAGTGCTTATTTTCGTTGTTGACTGGTTCTATTTAAACCTTTGCCTTTCTCTTTTTCAAAACATTTAAATACTTGCAGGTTGGGGACATCGTTAAGTATGTTTTCGGTGGAATGATGTTTTCAACAAAAAAAGGGTATGTGCACCATCCTGTGGTGTTAGGGTTTATCATCGGTTTTCTCTTAGGGCTTGTAATTATTTATGCTCTCAATAAAGGCCTCATCCCGGGAGTCGGATTCAAGATTTTTTGCTAAGAACAGGTGAAAATGATGTTTGAAGGGAAAAAAGGATTCGTGGCCCACCCAATGGTGTGGGCGTTCATCACTGGCCTTGTTTTGGCGCTGGTTCTTGCTTTTCTACTGAATAAAGGAATTATTCCCGGCGTCAGGTTCACACTCTGTTAAATTCTTATGGGACTTAAACAAGGGGAAATCAATCAGGTATATGAGTTCTTTGGAAAGAACCCTTTGATCTATAATGCAACCCATCGCCTTGAAAAGCTTCGCAAAGCAGCAACTGCAAGCTTAGAGCTCAATCCCCGATGCTCTGTCCTTGATATTGGCTGCGGAACAGGGCTGAATTTCCCCTACCTCTACCGGATTGTCGGCGAAAAAGGAAAAATTGTCGGGATTGACCTTTCTGGAAACATGCTTTTATGTGCAAAAAAGAGAATCCAAACAAATCACTGGAAAAATATCAAACTGGTCTTTGGAGATGCAGCAAAAGCACGCTTTAAGCCGAACACCTTCGATGGTGCCATCGCTACGATCAGCCTCTCCTGTGTCCCCGACCATCTTCAGGCAGTCGCCAATGCCTTTTTTTCGCTGAAGAAAGGGGGGAAGATATCTATAGCAGATGGGAAACAATTTTCTTTCAAGCCGCTCAATCTTTTGATGCCTCTGCTCAGATGGAACAAATCGTGGGACAGCAGTAAAAATATTATAGGCGATATAAAACAAGCCTATCCCAACTCCCCTTTTACCCTGAAAGAGTTTGCCCTGGGATCACAATTTATTTTGACCTTAACAAAAATTTGAGAATGCTGCGGCATATTTTCCACCCTCAACAAACAAATCTTTGATTGAATCGATTTAGAATTATGCTATACTGACCTTTTCACCAATTGCCTGGCCCGGCATCCCGGTCTCAAACAATACTCTTATTGCCCCCTTATTTCCATGGGGTGCCCTGACGATGCCTTTCAGCTCCTTTCCAGCCGGACTTTTCCAGATAACGATTTTCCCAATGAGCTTGGCGGCGTCTTCCTTCTTCTTGAGGCTTTCAGTGTAGACTACCATCTGATTCATCTTTACCCTGTGCCTGCCTCTTCGAAAATTCTTGATGATGCCTTCCATTCATTCCAAGAACTGGAGGATTATTTAAAAAGGTATCGAACAATCAAGGGGAATTCCAATTCTTCCTCTTTTATTCATCTTTGTAAAAAAGGTGAGATGCTGTATAGGCAAGTCATATGCCTCATACAGTTTAAAAAATCTCAATTTCCTGTTATCCACTCACAACAAAAAGAACAATATGACTGGCATCAGGAGACAGCCCATCGCATGGGATCTTTTTACGCCTGCCAATGGTGCTATCAGCCCAACAGCTGTTGCCGACAGCAAAATCAATAGCCCATATATCCCAGAGACCAACAGGACCATAAGCGTCACGAAACAGATGATAGCAATACAGAGGGCGCGATAATTCACTTTGGTGATGATGCGGGTAAAAATCCTTGCAGAGTAGATTGCAATGATGGTGGCGATTGATCCTGCAATCAGCGCCACTATACAAAATAAGATAAGCTCCCGGAGAGTGATATTTTCCAACAACTTCAGAACGACAACAACTGCCCCATTCCTCGCTTTCTGCAATGAATACAAAGAGGCGATAGAGTAGGTAAAGTTTGCCGTGTTTATGCCCCCGACTAGAATCAACAGGCCATAGATGCTCATCCTGCCAACAACCTGTGAGGCAATCACTGCAGCCTGAGCTGCCCCCAATCCTGGAAGCAGGCCGGTTATCGCCCCAAGGCCAACTGCTGTCGAGACTGCCTTGACCCATTCTTTTTTTGAGACTTTCGCCTGTAATGCGGGATCCTGGACGGGGATGACTGTGTTCTCCTGCAATGAAAGCAGAAGCGTGCTGATTCCAAACAGGCCGGACAACAAGGGGAACAATGGCTGCTCAACCGGGGAAAGATTGGTAGCAGCGATGCCCAAAATGCCAGAGAGCATGAAAATAAAAATAGCCCATCCCTTTTTAGCTATCGTCGCCTCTTTGGCTACCATAAACACTACTACACCCAACAGGATATAGGCAATAACGCCCGCTATGTACGGATAAACCCAGCCAATAAGGGGGATGGTAAGAGGAATGACCAGTATTGTCCCTATCAATGCGAAAAAACTTCCTATGATAGTTAATTTAACTGCTTCGTACCCCTGCCCTTGCAGCAACAACTGATGCCCCGGCAGGACAGCCAATGCCATATCAGGATCAGGAGCGCCGAGAAAGATTGAAGGCAAAGCATCAAGGAAGGTGTGAGTGATTCCCATCGTAATAATAAAGACTGCAACAACCGTCGGAGAGAAATGCGCAAGCAAGAAAGAAGAAAGGGCAAGCAACAGCGTTGCCACCAGATTAACATGGATGCCGGGAACAAGGCCGGTGAAGGTGCCCATCAGGCAGCCCAAAACAACGGCAACAGCCAATTCTCCAAGCACTAGGAAATCACCCTCACACGGTTCGCAATAATCTGCCTCTTGCCATCATACTCGCTAACCTTGCCTATCACCTCAACGAGATCATCCTTTCCAAAGGATACTTCGGAAGGGCGGTTCTGGAAAAGGAAGACGTCAACTGATGAAGGCTGCTCAATCGTGAGAACAAGATTGTTTCCGGCCTTTCTTATCGATTGGACATGGCCGACTATCTTGACCGGAGCGTCAACACCAAGAGTGTCCAACTCCCCGACATCCTTTTTCTCTGGCGAGAGCATGAATGACAGCAGAAGGAGCGCTCACCCAGAAGGAGATGACGGTCTTCCATAAACGAGGCAATACGGCTCCGTTTAAAAGATTTGTTGGTCATATTTATATATTTAAATCTATAAATATGTTAAGTCCTGCCTTTCAATGGCAGGCAAAGATCCGCATGACTGTGAACCTGCCTTCTGAGGGGCTCTTAAGGGGGGGATAAGAGCAGTAAGATATGAATAGATTTATAAATAACCATATTTAAATCTGTAAATATATGGAACGATTGTTCAAAGCGCTGGGTGATCAGACGAGATTGGCTCTCGTCAAAGCGCTTCTCGACAAAGAGCAGACGGTAACCTCCCTCGTGCAGCATATCAAAAAGGCGCAGCCTACCGTCTCACTGCAGCTCAAGCTCCTTGAGCTCAACGGCATCGTCACTTCGAGGAAAGAAGGGAAATTTGTCTTCTATAAAGTGAAGCACCAGCAGATAAGAAAACTATTAGACCTGGGTGAGCACTATGGCAGATGAGCATCCTGCCATTCCTGGCATGCCTGGCCATGATCCAAAAAAAGATGAGAAGCATCCCGAAGGAGGGATGGGCAAGTTTGCGACATGGGCGATCGTTATTGCTATCGGTGCAATCATCTTCTTTGGGTATAATCTTTTCTACAACAGGCAGCATGGCCTGCCCCAAAACTTCTGGAACCTTGCCTATCCGCCCTATCTGCATGGCGCTGTCGGTGAAATCAGTATGGGAGTCAAGCAGGCAATCGGCACCGGAGCCGAAGCGCCCGTGGCAACACCTCCCCCAGCCGCTAAGAAAGACTGGGATGTGGGCTCGAATTGGTGGATCATCATTGTCTTTTTTGCCCTGGCGACAGGCACGTGGGCGGTATCTGCCAGACGGAGGAGGCATGAACGGATAGTTAAAGAATTTTCCGAGCATAAGGATTCATTCAAGAATATTGATGAGAAAAAGGAGAAAGTCCTCAAGGGCATTGAAAAGATTGACAAGAAAAAAGGAGAGATATTTGGAAAAATAGCTGAGATTGCCCAAGAATTGAAGGCAGTAGCACCAGCCAATCTAACAGAGTTCATTGCCGAAAAGGTCCAAACCATTCCAACTGACAAAGAGATCAGGCACTTGATCGAATACGAGCAACAAACGATAGCACTCCTCAAAGAGCTTTTAGAGTTAGAAAAAGAAGTTGCTGCACTGATACCCAAATTCAAGGAGAAAGTCGCTTCGATGGGAAAATTCTTTCATCCCCACGAGCTGCCAATGTTCAATCAGAAGATAGAGCGATGTGGCCAAGTCCATGCCCTAATATCTTCATCAATACGGAAACATTTTAAAATCCTTCAGGAAGAGATTCTGGATGATACCAAGCTTGAAGAGATAATCAACATCAAGATAGGCGATAGGCTCATCAAGAGGGCAGAGTTTATACAAGGCAAAGCGGAACATCAAATTGAAGAAATGAAAAAACATTTCCATGAAGAGCACAAAAACTTTGTTGAGCTTGAAAAGCTTGTTAAGGAGGAAAAGGAAGTCCTTAACTTCATCGCCATCAATACAAAGATGAAAGAAAAAGAGAAAAAGCAACAGGGCGAGCAACCTCAACAGCAGGGGCACCATGAAAACAACCGTGGAAATCATGGAACTGCCGATGCAGCAACATCTGGGCAGGGTTCAGGCACTGCAGGTAGTGGTAGCGGAGCAAATACGACCACTCCTGCGGATACAACCTCCCTAATTAGGCAAGAAGAAGGTGGTAAGACCGAAGATACTATTTAAAGCAACCAATTACTTTCTTCAGAGAGAACAGCAGCCCATTGAGTTAGTTGATCTTCAGCAACAAAATTTTTTCTTCCTGTTACTATTTCCCCATTCCAAAACCTTTAAAAACATTTTAGGCTTTGCATAAGCTATGGCCCCGCTGAAGTTCAAGTCAACTGCAGAAATCAAGATACCGGAAAAGCTCATCGAGCAGGTCATCGGCCAGGATGCTGCGGTCGAGGTCATGAGGAAGTCTGCAAACCAGCGTAGGCACGTCCTCCTCATCGGTTCACCCGGGACTGGAAAGTCTATGCTGGGGATTGCGCTTGCTGAGCTCCTTGCCAAAGAAAACCTCGTCGATATCCTGTCTTTTCCAAACCCCAATGATGAGAATATGCCCCTTATCCGGACCGTTCCGGCAGGACAGGGAAGGGAGATCGTGGCAAGGGCAAGGATCCAGTCGATGGGGATGGCGAAGAACCAGAATGTCTTCTTTTTCATCCTTGCGATTGCGTCCCTTATCGTACCTTTTTGGGCAAGGAGCCACTACAAATCTGATATCATCTTTGCGGCGTTCTTCATCGGAGGCATGATCTTCTTCGCTGCTTTTATGTTCCAGCTGAGCCTTGGCAAGAGGATAGCGCCATCGCAGCTGAACATACCCCGGCTCATCGTTGACAACTTCAAAAGGAAAAATGGGCCATTCCACGATGCTACCGGGGCACACGCTGGAGCACTGCTTGGCGATGTGCTGCATGACCCGTTCCAATCAGGCGGCCTGGGGACTCCGGCGCATGAAAGAGTTGTTGCAGGAATGATCCATAAGTCCCATCTGGGCGTGCTGTTTATCGATGAGATTGCAACTTTGCAATTACATACCCAGCAGGAGCTGCTGTCTGCACTCCAAGAGAGGAAGTTTGCCATCACAGGGCAGTCCGAGAGAAGCGCCGGAGCAATGGTGAGGACCGAGCCTGTGCCATGCGATTTCATCCTCATCGCAGCAGGAAACCTTGAGACGGTGAAGAATATGCATCCTGCCTTGAGAAGCAGGATACGGGGCTATGGATATGAAGTATTTATGAATGACACTATCCCCGATACTGAAGAAAACAGGAACAAGATGGCAGTCTTTGTCGCTCAGGAAGTAACCAAAGATAAAAAAATACCTCCCTTCTCAAAGGAGGCAGTGGATGAGATAATCGAGGAAGCAAGAAGAAAGGCAAACAGGAAAGGCCATCTTACCCTCCGCCTTCGGGACCTTGGGGGGCTCATCAGGGCATCAGGTGACCTTGCAAAGGAAGAGAAAGCAAAGCTTGTGGAGAAAAAACATATAGAACTGGCAAAGAAGATAGCGCGATCTCTGGAAAAACAGCTTGCTGATAAGTTTATCGAACGAAAGAAAGAATATGAGGTTATTGTGACACAGGGTGAAAAAATCGGCAGGGTCAACGGGTTAGCAGTGATTGGTGGAGAGGAGAGCTACTCCGGCATCATCCTCCCTATCGAATCACAGGTCACCAAAGGGGGAGAGGGCAAGGAGATTGTTGCGACAGGGCAGCTGGGAGATATCGCAAAAGAGGCAGTCAAGAATGTGACTGCCATCATCAAGAAATTTTTTGGAGAAGACCTCAAGCAGAAATTTGATGTCTATGTCCAGTTTCTCCAGACCCATGAGGGGGTCGAGGGAGATTCCGCATCAATTGCAGTTGCAACAGCCATCATATCAGCATTCAAGGGCATTCCCGTAAAACAGGATACTGCGATGACGGGGAGCTTATCGGTCCGCGGGGAAGTCCTTCCAGTCGGAGGCGTCTCTTCCAAAGTTGAAGCTGCTATCGAAGCGGGCCTTAAGCAAGTCATCGTCCCAAAAACCAACATGAAAGATATCATCATCGACAAGGGAAAACTATCGACCATCAGGATCATCCCGGTTGAGCATATCAAAGATGTCCTGAAAGAAGCATTAGTGTGGACCGGGAAAGAGCATGTCCTCAGGCAGTTTGCTGCTGCATAAACCTGGCCTAAACCAACCACAATCTTTAAATAGGACAATCTTCAAGGCTTTTTTTATGAAAAGAAAAAAGGCTCCAAAACGGCCAAAAAGGAAAGTGAGGAGAAAAAAGCAGCCGGTATCCAAAGTTCCAAAAATCAAGCTTTCCCTTATATCCAACTGCCCAGAATGCGGGGCTGACAACATCTTCTACAGCCAAATCCGGGATGAGATCATCTGCAGGGACTGCGGCGGAATCTTTTCCGAGCTGACGCCCGAGCAGATGAAGAAGTTCAGCATCGTAAGTGATGTGATTTGATGTGGGTCGAAAGGCTCACCCCAAAAGCTTCCCCTGAAGAGTTAGTTGAGTTCAATAAAAGGTTGATTTCGAAGTTTATTTCTTCCGATAAAGGGATACTTCAACGTGCTGAGGAGATTTTTGGCAGGCTTTTTCAAGAATTTCAGCATATTAATCATAATGACCAATTCCATGGCACAGAGAGCCTGCTTTACCATCAATATATGGCCATGCATAGCTTTAATACATTTATGGATATGGTTTGCGATGAGCTTTCAGCCAGCGACCCTTTTGTCCGGCACCTTGAATCCCTCCTTAAATCTCTTGAGGAAAGAACCAGCATAGGGAAGAAGGAATTGAAGGAACTCCTGAATGAGAATCCGCCATCCTGCTCAAAAGACCTTAAGACGCTTTTATTCCTCGCCGCCCTCTTCCATGATATCGGAAAACTCTACAACACTGAAAGATGGGAGAAAGAGTTTGCTGACGAAACTTTGAAGTTGAGAAAATTCCAGAGGCATGCCAGCTATGGCTCCCTTCTTTTTCGGATATTGGCGTTGCGACAGAGCAATTATATGAGGATTTTTTCTTCTATAACAAGCATCACCCAACAGGAAATTGCGAAACTTGAGGCAGAGCTGCCCGCAGCCCAAGGTAATCA
>JACPBU010000071.1 GCA_016180165.1 Candidatus Woesearchaeota archaeon
ACGAGGCCAAAGCCCAGAGCTGAACGTCCCAATCAATTCTGGGGCATTGACATGACCAAAATTAAAATGGCCACCTGGGGATGGCTCTACCTTGTCGTTGTCCTCGACTGGTACACAAAAGAAATTGTCGGATATTCTCTGGGCATCCAATCCAAAACTGACGACTGGCTTTTGGCTTTGAACCGTGCCGTTAATTCTCGTTTCCCTAAAGGCATCAAAGACTCTCTCAAAGAACAGATTTATTTGATTTCAGATAATGGCTGCCAACCCACTTCTGAACGCTTCATGCAATCTTGCTCGATTCTAGGACTTAAACAAATCTTTACAACCTGGAATAACCCCAAGGGAAATTCCGATACCGAACGCGTGATGCGCACCATCAAAGAAGATATTGTCTGCATCTGCCGTCGGCGGGCTTTGAAGGCTGAAGGGCCCATTAAATCCAATAAGATGGGCGGCAAGCTCGTGGATTTTTTTCAATCTCACTTTTGGTGAGTAAGATGCTTCCAAAACCTTCGTGACGGCAGGGGCATTCTTTATCTCGATGAGCAGGGGAAATGAAAGCCCAACACCGATGGCATTGTTCCCCATAACCACATCTGCCGTGACATTGCCCTGCACAATGGCTGACTTTGATGCCTGCGAGAACTGGAGGAAATTGATGCATTCCTGGGTTTTATTGATGATAAACAGCCTTAGGTATTCCTGGATAGACCGGTTAGTCACTGTGCTCGTTTCACACGAAAAAGACGCATTGGGAATAAGATAATAATTAGGGCCGTAAAAATTGCAAAGAGGCGTGAGGGAGTAAGGGTTCGAGAGGTCGGATTCCCTTTTGGCAAACAAACTCCCGTACTGATTAGGAGAGGGAAGCGCTGACCTCGGGGATTGGACAAGCGGGAACCCATCAGGATACGTTGAGAGAGTATCTTTCGCCCTGATCCCATAACTGATATTAAGAGTGTATTCACTTGCGTTAAAGGGGATCGCATCGGCAAGGGACTGAAGCTTAAAGCCGCCATTGACTTGAGTATCATAAATCCTGCCCCCCTGAAGGGAGGAAAGGACGATAGCATCTTTTGCAGAGCGCTCAAGGCACTGCTGGACGAGGGTGTCAATCGATGTTGTGCGCAGGAAGTCGCCATACACTCTCTCAATCTTCGCATCTAAAGCCGCTTTCTGGCTTTTGCCAGAGAACGAGAAGACTATCCCAAAGATTATGAGGATGACCATCCCAAGGATGATAAAGATGGTGATTTGGGATTTTTTTGATGCCTTTTTTGCCACATTAGTGTGACTGAAGCCCAGCTTTAAAAATATTTGGGACATTCAGGGGTTGGCATAAATAGGTTACAGAGATCATCCGCCGCTAAACATAGGAAGGCAAACAGTTTATAATCTCCTTTTGCCTTTCTCTAAACTACTGCGGGCTAAAGCCCGCAGGGTTCTTTCCTATCCTGAGCCTAAATCTCATTGGTGTTGCCCATCATGGCGGATAGAATTAGAGATGGAAGTCTTTGCCATGGCAGGCTGATGGCAAATGGCAGGGCACTGCATTACATCCCCCTCTGGAAATGGCTGCTCTCATGGAAGCCGTCCTGAGCAAAAGCGAGGGGTTCTGGCTTAATCGGAAAATTCTGAATAGGTGTGTTAATCCTTCCTGCACACTAAAAGCTGGATGCAAGGCATTGTGATGTTGGCCGATGCTAAGCTGACAGCGGTCGCGTCAGTCGGTGGAATATCTACAGGGGGGAATAAGATGTATGGTTGGAGTTAATCAATTTTTATGTAATGACCTGGGTTTAATAACAATTTCCATGCTGGAACGAGATTAATCTTCCCTTCATTAACCTTAACTGCCATTTCATCTTTTTTTGTTGCGACAATGCCGACCTTTTGCTTAAACTTCTTCATGAATTCCCGAACACCCTTTATATCACCCGGCACAATGTGCCCCTGGTATTTGACCTCAACCGGGATATCTTTGATTACCATATCCACCTCATAGCTGTTTTTCCAAAAAGACAAAGCGCCCAGCTGAGTGACAAGGAGAGATTCTATAATCTTCCCGAAAAAAGATTCGTCTGCAATGGGCTTATAAAGATAGGCAAAGGCAGTATCTGAGGGATATGCTTTCTTTGCCTTTCTTAACGTTGCTGCACTGGATTTCCTGTAGTTGCCTATCATCTTAATGAGGAAACTCTCTCTCAAAAATGAGAGATAACTTTTAATGACGCGTCTGTCTTTTCCAAACTGCTGGGCGAGTGATTGGTAGTCTATCTGCATTCCCGGATTAGAAGATACCATTTCAAGCAGGGTAACGAGAAAATCAGGGTCTTCTATCTTAAAGAGAGAAGGGATATCCTTGTAGATAATCCTGTCGACCACCATCGGCCTCAAGTAGGATCTGAACTCGTTTTCGCTGGAAAAAGAGATGGTCTCCGGAAAGCCGCCAAACTTTGCGAACTTAAAAAAATGAGGCCTGATTCCTGCCTCATAGGAAAATTCCCCTTTTGGCACGCTGTTAAGGCTTAAATATTCGGAAAAGCTTAAAGGAGCCAGAGTGAATTCGAATACCCTGCCTGCAAGGGTCTCCTTTGTTTTCTTTCTGATAAAGAGGGACTCTGAGCCCGAAATAACAAATTTAACCTTAGGGTAGAGGTCATAATACTTCTTTAGCTCATTTTCCCAGTTAGTGCATTTTTGAATTTCATCTAGAAAAAAATAAACACGGCCACCCCTGAGATCATTTCCATTCATTTCTGTGAAGGTGTTTATGACATCCGGCAATCCTGCAGAGGCTTCATCAAATGAGAAAAACAGGATGTCTTTTGGGCTGGCCTCTTTGCTTAAAAGATGCTGAATAAGCTGGTAGAGGATGGTGGTCTTTCCAACACGCCGCAAGCCGACCAATGCAAGGATGAATCGCTTTTCCAATGCTGCTGCAACC
Organism: Candidatus Woesearchaeota archaeon; assembly: GCA_016180165.1. GTDB lineage: Archaea > Nanobdellota > Nanobdellia > Woesearchaeales > JACPBV01 > JACPBV01. Next base: position 2,951 of record JACPBU010000071.1, read on the forward strand.
GCATGATAGGATTCTCTTTTGAACTCCAGCGCAAGATCAGGGTCAACCTGACGCTTGATCCACCAATGGTTAAATTGCTCTAATTTTGCTCTTTCCATCTTGTTTTATGTACATTAGAATGTACTTATTTATATAGTTTGTGTACATCTGATTGCTACTATTGAATGTTGCCAAAAAAAACAACAGATAGAAGGCGGGGGATTAATCCTTCCTGCACACCAGCAGCTGGATGTAAGGCATGGTGACATCGACGGATGCTGAGCCGACAGTGGTTGTGTCAGTTGCTGGAATATCGACGGTATGTTGGTGGGCGCCGGCTGAGTCAGTAGTTTGAGGGTCAGTAAAACCCTTATTGTCATTGTCGCTATCGCCTGAACCTAAATTGTTGTATACAGTAATTGTCCCTCCCTTCTCTGAAAAAAAGATGTCGTTATAATCATGCGCATGCGCCCCATCGCTTGAGGTTTTGACACTCGCGGGATTGACTGAATGTTTATGTGATGGAACCTGAGTTATTGTTCTTGTGCCTTTGTTTGACAGGGCTGCTGTTCCAACTGTTGCTTTAACATCAGTAGCAACAGCGTCATCAGTGAGCCCCACAATAACCCTGCCCTGAGAGCCTGAGAGCCTGGACCATCCAGTCGGGCAGGATGTTCCGTCATAAAATATCACCGCACCAGAAGGAACTGAATTGACTCCAGAAAAAGCGCCTTCGAATGAGGTTGCTTTTACTTTTCCTGCAACGTCTAATTTTGCAGTCGAATCTGGTGTCGTGGTGCCGATGCCGACGTTGCCAGCTGTCGTAAGAGTCATAACATCGGCATCATTTGTTCTCAGAACGAAATTGTTGTTAGAGAAAGTTCCAACATAACCAGTGCCGCTTGAGGAAAATAATTGTGCCTTTACCGCCCCTTCCGCAGCATAGATGCGGGCTGAATCAACATTTAAATCTCCGCCATAAACACCTAATGAATTATCATTTTCTAATACGAGCCTTGCATCATAATCTGATGTTCCATCATTGCTGAAATCAATGTAGGGGGATGAGCCTCTATGCTCTATCTGGCCGCTTGCATCTGCACTTCCAAAAAAGGTATATGCGCTTCCCCCGGCGGAGAGGTTGGTTCCGCCAATAGCATGGAGCTTTGTTCCGGGTGTTGCGGTTCCGATGCCGACGTTGCCGCCAGAAACCACAAGTTGGCTTGTGCCAACGATTAAGCCGTTAGAAGGAAGCATAAGCACTCCAGTCAAAGCGCCTCCGGCCAATGGAAGGACCCCCTGAAGGGCAGAGCCATCTCCCTGAAATGCTGTTGCCCTGACATTTCCTGCAACGTCTAATTTTGCATTTGCAGCCGGGGTTGCCGTGCCGATGCCGACGTTGCCGTTGCTCTTTACCGTCAAAAAAGCATTTGAGGCCTGAGCTACTGAGCTCTGGTGAGATGCACCGGAAGCCCTGCCTATCTGGTATTGGTCAGAAGTAGCGTATGGCCTGCCCGCATACCATTCTGTGCCTCCGGCGGCATCATACATAAATAATCCAAGCCCGCGATAATTGGGAGTATTGCCAGTTGCCTCGAGAACAATTTCTGCATGAGTAGAGCCAGTGCCTGCGCCGATAATCCTTAATGCGGCAGAGCCTGAACTGTCATTAATGTGTAATTTGCTTAGAGGAGTTGTCGTCCCGATTCCAATGCTGCCCCAAAGAGCTGTCCAGCCTGCTGGATCGGCTTCGAGGATGCGCCTTGCTCCCAAGTCAGCGAGAATAAGCCGGTTATCATAATTTTCAATACCATAATACCTACCAGCGCTGCCATACCATTTCTGCACAAGCAAAGGGCCGGCAGTGTCGCCAATTTCCAGTTTTGCTGACGGTGCATCTGTCCCTATCCCAACATTCCCTGCTTTTACTATAAGGTTGCCCTCTGAAATGAGGAGATTTGTCCTGATATCAACCTGATCTGCCATCTTAGTGTCAATGATGTCAGTGTATAATGTTCCATGGGATGGCTCTGATGGGGAATAATCGGCGAAAGCCGGAAGGGCAAACATGACAAAGAGAGTACTCGCGAGAACTATACCTGCCCATACACCTGCACCTCTTTGGCTCATCTATCGGTTTCTATCGTATGAGTTATATAAATGTTTTTCTTTGCTGGGTGCGGAGTTGAATCGGGGAATGAATCGCAACAGATATGGCGGAGGCGGGCAGCCATCGAAGCTGCCTAATCTGTGGCGGAAAGGGGAAGGTGACTGGGCTGCATCGACTGTAAATTGTCATTTTTCCTATTTCATTGGGGAATTCACCAAATGGTCTTGGTTTTGTGTGCCTTGAGTTAATTTGAAGCTTTACGATATCTCAGGACGGTTAAATAAAAACTAAGATTTCCCAATAACCCAAGCTGCCAATGTCCTATACACTGTAGAGCATGTTGTTCCTGTTGGGCTGGCATGCCACCGCGTTGTAAACTCAAGAGTGCTGTCTGCTAATGCCTGATAGACAGCCATGCTGGATCCAGAGCCCCAGTTCGACCCTGAAATGGTTATCCAGCTGCCAATAGTAATTACCCGGGCATTGGCTGTGTTGTATATCTGGTCGGTGGTTGTTCCAGAAGCAAATCCAGTCTTGAGAACAGGCATCATATAACATGTGCCGGTACCGCTGTTTTTCATATTAGAAGGGGATAAGAGCACCATCATCGTATCACCGGCTGAAACATTGAGCGTTACTTTAAGGTTAGGTTCATATACCGTTGTGGCGGAGGTGGTAGTTCTGGTTCCGTCATCAGTATTACTACTGTAAACTGCCTTTCCCCGAATAACACCGTCGACGTCAAGTTTTGCAGTTGGGGAAGTGGTGCCGATGCCGACGTTGCCTGTTTTCCTTACGACCATCTTGATACGACCATCTTGATGTCATTACTGCTTCCGCCGCCAGCATATACCCTCCATTCTTCGTCGGGGTCATTCCACATCAAGTATGCTTTAGTGGTATCTGAAGGCTGAATTTGCAATCCAAGGGCGTTTGCACCATCGAGAAGAACATAATTGTAGCTGCTGCCCGCTAGATTGCTGATTTTAAGCACGTTCGTGCTGCCATCTCCCTCTACAGCCAGCTTTGCTCCCGGGCTGTTAGTTCCGATGCCGACGTTGCCGTTGACAAGGTATAATGTTTGATTAAAAACGGTATTGTTAGTGAAGTTAACGAATCCAGTAGAGAATATGCCTGTCCCCCTGACATCAAGGGCTGATTTAGGGGAGGTTGTGCCTATGCCGACATTACCGTTACCCGTGGATATAACTAAGTCTCTGTTGTTTAGTGTGTCAATTATAGTTTTGTACCTGCCACCTGAGAATTCCGGTTTTATATCGAGAAATGAATTAATGCCTGACAGAAGCCGTAAACCAAGGTCACCCTCGTTTGCCACAGCTACCGAAAGCTTCGCACCTGGGTTCGCCGTCCCGATGCCGACGTTGCCGCCGAATCTTGTTTGAAGGGCCAGATGCCCATTTGTTCCGCTACCAGCATTAAAGGCATCAATTAACCCGGCACCGTTTGTTGCTGCTGAGCGGCCGAAAGTAAGATAAGTATTGGCGCCTGTAGCAGGGTTCCCATTTCCTAACATCAGGTTATTGTCCAGGTTGGTGGTGCCTGCATCGATATAAACATTGTTTGCAAAAAGCCCCGTAGTTCTCAACTGATTAGTTCCTACATTTACCTGAATTGCATTGACGTGGCTTGCTCCGATGTCACCAGAGACTTCTAGCTTGTTGGTGCCGGTGAAGGCGGTAGTGCCGATGCCTACTTTTCCGCCTATCAGAACAAGCTGATTCATCCCTGCAACAAGGCCGTTTGCAGGGAGAGTCAATGAACCTGTGTTGAGTGTTAATGAGCCGGTGCTTAAGGTCAGAGAGCCAGTCATCGTGTCTCCTGCCTTATTGACTTTGCTGGAGTCACTGACAACCGGCAGGTTGGTCAGGCTTGCTCCGCTGCCTTCGAATGAGGTTGCTTTTATTTTTCCTGAAACGTCTAATTTTGCAGTCGAATCTGGTGTCGTGGTGCCGATGCCAACTTTTCCTGACTCGACCAGAAGATTGCCTCCTGAAATGAGGAGATTTGTCCTGATATCAACCTGGCCTGCCAGCTTAGTGTCAATGATGTCAGCGTATAATGTTCCATGGGATAGCTCTGATGGGGAATAATCGGCGAAAGCTATAAGGGCAAACATGATAAGGAGAGTACTTGCAAGAGCTATACCTGCCCATACACCCGCACCTCTTTGGCTCATCTATCGGTTTCTATCGTATGAGTTATATAAATGTTTTTCTTTCCTGCTGGCGGCAGAAAGAGGCCGAGAGGGAAGAAAAATGCATAAGGCCATTCAACTGCTAACTCATTTCCCGATAAGTTTTTAATGGAAAAGCAGCTGGAAGACACTATGGAAGAGATCAGGTCTGAAACGAAGTTCATCTGGGCGCTTCTCAAGGACGTTCTTCTGACGCCTGTTGACCTGCTGCTCATGCTCTTTGGCAAAAGAACGCTTGCGGATGTGCTTTCGCCGATCAAATCACTTTTTCTGTTCCTCATC
>JACPBU010000116.1 GCA_016180165.1 Candidatus Woesearchaeota archaeon
CCCGTCGGGATCAGTATAGGTGGTGTTTGTGCGCAAGTCCTCATTCGTCTTCGGCGCAGTATTGTTGACAGAAGGTGCCGTAACATTGGGGCTTGTATCCGCCACAGTGATGTTGGTGCTATTCACGGGTCCGGATCCAACATACCCGTCGGTTGCGTTCACAGTAACATTGATTCGGTCATTCAGCCCAAAGAGGGCAGAACTTAGGTTTGAAAAAACAGTTGTCCCGGACGCTATTGAGGAATAATTCTCAGTAAGCCTTATAGTGTTGTTTATCTTCCACGCAAAGGTCAATGTCCCGGCATCATTATCGGAGTCAGTATAGGTTGTATTGGTCCTCAGGTCGTCATCGGTTCTTGGGGAGGTATTATTGAAGGCAGGGACAGTAAGGGACGGTGCGCTGTTGCTGTCAGCGATGCTGTAGTTGGTAAATGACGAGACATTGAAAGTTACGACGCTGGCATTAAGCGAAGTGAAATTAAAGCACACTGGAGTGGTCGAGGAATTGCACTGGGCGTTGTCACGATAAATCCTCGGCCTCAGGAATCCTAACAGGCTTATCAGATTCAGGGAAATGTTTGCAGTCCTGTTAAGTCCGGGGTTTACCGAAGTATTGACTGAAAGGCCGTTGTCCCCAAACAGGATATCCTTGCTGAAGTTTGTTCCCGAGCCGTTGATGGGTGTGAAGAATTGCACTTTTCCAAAAGTTGTGCTTTCAACGGTCATCAATCCTCCGGAGGAGCCCAGCGAATAATTCCTGATTAGTGCATCCTTAAAAAGGCTCCCGTTGATGCTTCCCTCTCCAAAACTCAGGTCAAGCCCGGCAACATTGAGGAATGAGTTATTCGTGAAATTGTTGTTGTCAGGGGAATTTGCCCCAGAAATGTTGAAGTAAAGCGCATCGCTGTTAGCCCCGATAGTTGAGATGGCATTTTGGGCGATGGTATTGTTTTGGGAAAGGGCATCAAAATATATGCCCATATTCCTATCATTGCCTGAAGTTGAGATATTATTTTTTGAGATGTTGTTAAAGGAAGTGTCACGTAAGATGATGCCATAATTCTCCCCTGTTCCGTTGGTTGTTATGTTATTTGAGACAACAGTATTGTTCGCAGTCAGAATGAGGAATATCCCATAATTATCGCTCGATGTCCCGTTGGCAATGATGACATTTCCGGAGACATTGCTGCTCTTTGAGTCAATATCAAGGAGTATCCCAAAATTCCTGAATGAGGTCCCAAACGAAGAGATGTAGTTAGAATGTATTTCAGTGAACGAGGCATTATAAACAAGTATTCCAAAATTAAGATCCACTCCCTTTGCGGTGAGTGTATTATTGTTAATCGCATTGTAATCTGCCCTGTATAGGTAGATGCCATAATTCCTGCTGCCTGCCCCATCAGCATGGACGGTATTATTGAAAAAAGAGTTGTTGTTTGCCCAGAGGTCAAAGAGAACGCCGTAGTTCCAGCTGCTTGTCCCATTCGACGAGATATTGTTTGCTTCAAAGATATTGTTGGATGTATTGTAAAGCAAAATTCCAAAGTTAGAATCGGTGCCATGGGTTACAACATTATTTCTTGAAACATTGTTGAACGACTGGTTGTCGATGTAAATTCCATAATTCCTGTTTGAAGAGCCGTTGGTAGTGATATTGTTGTTGGAAAGGAGGAGCGACATGCCAGACCACGCAAAAAAGCCATAGTTATGGTCAGTGCCATTTGTGACGATAGTATTGTTGACAACTTTTGAGCCATTTGACTTCAGAAGATAAATCCCATAATTATAGTTCCCCGAGCCCGATGCGGAAACGTTGTTGGATTCGACGGCTATATTATGGCTCTCTGACAGGAAGATGCCATTGTTTGCATTAACGCCCCTGGTCATGACAGTATTATTCTTGATTAATCCCTCCAGGGTATTTGCATAAACTATTCCATACTGGCTTGATGCTGAAAGGTTTCCCGGGAAGAGTATGCAGCTTTGGACTGTTATATTCCCCACTGCCCCGTTTGGCCCAACAGAGATTCCAAACCCAGCAGAGGTAGAATAATTGATAAAATGCCCTCTGCAGTCAATCGTTATATTGTTTGCATTGATCGCAAAGCATGTCCCCGAAGAGGTCAGGTTTTGGATGAGGACATATTTTGCATTGGGATTGTTGAGGGTCAGGCATGTGTCCGTTGCATTCCCATACTGGATGTTGGAGGTATTGCTCCAGGCAATTGCTCCTGTGAAAGAGCTGTCATTGGCGGCAACGCTTACATTGACACTATCCCCGCCTGTAAAGTTCAGGGAGCTGATGTTTGAGATGAGTATCGTGCCGTTGGGAACATTCAGGAATGTCTGGTTATACACGGGAATATTGTTTACATACCATGTGAAATTGACCCTCCCAACATCTCCATCAGGGTCAGTGTAGGTTGAGTTTGCGGAGATGTCCTGATTATCGAACGGTGATGTGTTGTTGAATACGGGAGATGTTACAGATGGTGCGCTAGGATCAATGATATGGTCAAAAGTGACAAACGAGGCCCCATCTCCCAAAATTTTCAGGTCAAACGCCTCCTGGCTGCCGTTTAGCCCGGTGAGGCGAATCCTATAAGTCCCTTCTGAAAGTATAGGCGGGAACAAGGCAAGGCTTTCATTTTTTCCATTTTCAAACACTTCGATGGAAGCCCCGCCCGGAGATGCTCTTGCAAAGACCGTGATATCATTTTTGCTGGTAAGTGGAATCTCAAAGGTTGCCCTCACAAAATCCCCGGAAAAGATAGGGGGCGACCAGGCATCATCTTTTTCCCTGACTTGTTCATAGACATTCTCGATAAATGTTCTGTTTGAATCAAGGTGCTCAGCCTTCGTAACCAGGATAATGTCATACGTCTGATTTGACAATGAGGGAACAATCCATTCAATATAGTCTATCAGCCCATCGTTGTCGTCGTCAAATGCCTCGAAGGGAGCTTCCCGGCTTGATTCATTCCCCCTCCAGACCAGCCTTATCTTTTCCTTCACAGCTTCAACGGGAAGGCTTGCCGATGCAAGGATATCTTCATAGTGCGTTCCCGAAGAGATGACAACTCTTTTTGAATTCTCTGAAAGTAAGGTCTCTTTGGATGTTGGCGCTTCTGTAAAATATTCGATGATAAGGGATTTGGCAGGCTCTTCAATGATTAGGTGGGCCTCATTGGCAATCTTGTTTCCATCACCGCCTATGTTGCCTCCATCACCGCCTATGTTGCCTCCATCACCGCCTATGTTGCCTCCATCACCGCCTATGTTGCCTCCACTATCAACTCGGTTATCCTGAATAAACAATCCGGTGATCTGTGCGCTCACCAGCCATTCAAAAAATCTTGCAAGCATTCCATTTCCTGAGGCTCTTGCAGCGCTGATATATCCGGTAATGTCATTCTTTTCATTCTCCAGAACAAGTAAAGCTTTGTTGATACTCTCGATTGATGCAATGTCGTTCGGTTCCCTGAGAGTTTGCTCTCTCTTTGCATTTATCAGCGTTCTTTCCTCTGCCTCAATCTGCCTGAGATTTCCTTCAAGATTGTAAAGGGAAAGGTCTTTGATGACACCATCATCCTTGATCTTGACAAGCTGCCCATATACCTCTTTCCCGGTCCCGGAATTGATCACTGTGACGTTCATAGCACCCTCGGGAAGGGGGATGCTTAGGTTTACGGCAGCAAAAGATGCATTTACTTCTCTGACCCATTTCACGGGCTCATTGAGTCTTACTGTTGGTTTCCTTGTTGACTCTTGCAGTATCATCGGCTCAGCCGAAGCCATAACACTCGCCTCGTCCTGGACAAGGATGGTAACCACATTTGAAACGCTGCTTAATACGCTGTCGTTGGCAATAAAGAATGTGCTGATGCTCCCAGTGAAATTCTCTCGTGGGATGATGGTTGCTATTGACCCATTGATCAAGAACGCAGCATCCCCCAACTCATCACCCCCATCTGGAGTGTATACGGTGAAGGTCAGGTTTTTTTCACTTTGGAAGTGCTGTGAAAGGTCAATGGTTTTAACCTCATTCTCCACCATCACGACATTATCGAAGGGTTTTACCAGCCGTGGCGGGGTAAAAGGCACTTCCTCGGATTGAGAGATCACATACCTTACTGACTCAATAAAGAGGGAGCTGTTTAACAGCTTGATATCGAAGGTAAGAACCCCCCCATCAAGGCCGACGATGGGGAGCGAAAACGGGCAGCTCTCCCTGCAATTCCCGTCAAGCGGGCGTTCCTGGTGAAAAAACTTCGCCTCAAAATATGCCTTTTCGCTTGAAAAGATGTCTGCTCGTGGAATGCTGGTGTTTAAGTCAAAAAAAACTGCCTGATAAGAAACATTTTTCTCGAGCCCCTCGCCATATCTCCCATAGGTAAGATAGAATGGCTCATCCCACTGCTCTTCAGCATCGAGATTGAAGAATGCACAGCATGCGGAATAGCCATTGCATTGGACTGCCTCACCCTCAACACTCCACACTGAGCAAAGATGCGATTCAGCCTCCTCATCAACATGAATATCTGAAAGGGCAAATGGTATGATTCCTTCGGTCGAATTTGAGCCTCCCCCAATCAGCGTCGCAGAAAGAATGTTGCTTGGAAATGGCTCAGAAAGATTATAGTCGGTTAAATTTTCAGCGAGTGGATCATCAGCCGAAATGTTAAGTCCCTGCTGATTTATGGATTGGGAGATGGCAGTGTTGGCTCCAGCATTGATGGGTCTCTCAGGATTAATGCTGATGCGAGCCTTTGATAAGAGCGATAACTCTTTCGCAGTGCTTCTTGATTCCCACGACGTAAGCAAAAATTTACCCCCCTTGCTGTTGAGGGCAATGCTTCCACTGCCCTCTCCATTTATCGTCCCTTCAAAGCGGATTTCCTTAAGGGAGCCTTGATGAGAAGGGTTCCAGGGAACGAGATAGCTGGAATTTCCAGTAAAATCTTCAAAGTTAAGGTTGAGAATATCGCGATAGGGAAAGGACTTTTCAACAATGGCATATCCTGTGATGCTCGATGAGAACTGATTGGAGATAAGATTGAAGAGGATTGCAGAAGCTAGAATAATTCCGATGAGCGCACCCAAACGTAGCCGTAGGCGTTTGGCCAGAAGAAAAAAACCCTTTTTCATTGAGTTTTATTGCTTCTTCTGGTCTTGCTCGAGAGACAAAGCTTCTCTGATGGTCAGGCTGCCATCCGCCGCTTCAACGAAACGTACCCGCGTGGAAGAATTCCATCGCCGGGATTCGGCCAAATCTTTCGGGATAGTTATCTTATATTGCCCGTTGTTCACCACCACTTTTACCATACTCTCCCCCCGGAGAACACTCCAAACCTCTTTTTATTCTCGCCCACCACTTCCAAAAGCCGGAAAAACAAGTTTTTGGACAGTATTTTTCCCCAAGTTTCCCTATATAAAGAGGAGGGTTTTAGGGACGAATAGAGCATTAAATGGTGTTATATTAGAACTTATTTATACTAATTTCGTTATATTTATTCCTAATATCGTCTTTTAGTACTAATTTAGAAGGGTAATATTAACCTCAAACCGGTTTGACAGAATCAAGTTTAGCCCCTGAAAAATTGGTTAAATTGAATGCAACCATTCCATCCGGTCTTTGACCGTTGCCGAGGCAAAGCCGAGCGCAACTAAGAAAATCCGAAGATTTTCTGTTGGTGGTTGGAAGCAGTTTTCTCTTCCAGAATGGTTGCATGCTTAAAAATCCGACCCGAGCGACCGAAGGGAGCGAGCAATCCCCCCGTCTGTGACGGGG
>JACPBU010000117.1 GCA_016180165.1 Candidatus Woesearchaeota archaeon
GTCGCTCTTTGCAAAGAAGCCGGAGCTGAAATTAGAGATTGCCTGCGCATTGTTTGCCACATTCCTGAGCGTCTGGCTGAAGACGTTGCTGTTGTTGACAAACCATCGGAACGTCACGTTGCCAGCATCCCCGTCAGGGTCGCTGTAGGCCAGGCTTGCGCTGAGGTCATCGTTTGTTTTTGGGGCTGAATTATTAAGAGCAACAGCAGAAACCGATGGCTGGGTGTTCCCGACAGTGATGTTAGCAGAACCCTGCACAGCACCAAGCAGATTCCCATCCCCCGGGATTACTGTAAACGCCCACTTCTCCCCTTTAGTTGTCAGCGTGTTTGAGACACTGGTGGAATTTCCCAGGGAAGTTTGTTCAATGCCATTCCTGAACCATTTGATGTGGGAGCCCGACTGAGGATCTCCATCTATATCAATAAAGTTGTAAGATGCCTGAAGATTATCGCCTGTCAGCGGCGAGGAGGGCTGGACTTGAGGGCTTGTTGCCGAAGGTGCAGTGTTGACAACGGTTATTACTGGTGAAAAAGATAATAGTGACTTTGCTTCCCCATCTTCCACAAACACGCTCACATTCACCCTGTCGCTTCTGCTGAAGAAGGCTGAGCTGAAATTTGAATCTATCGATGTGCCGTTCGCAACATTCAATATCGTTTGATTAAGCACATTGCTATTGTTGACATGCCATTGGAACGTCACATTGCCCAAGTCCGCATCTTTATCAGCATATCCCACAGTAGCCCTGATATCTTCATTGGTCTTTGGGTTTGAATTGTTCAGGGAAACCCCTGATGCCGAAGGTGCAGAATTTGCGACAGTTAATACGATGCTCATGTATTCAGGAGAGGTATAAAATAGATCGCTCGCAAAAAGGCTGACGTTGACAGCATCACCTTTGCTGAAATTAGTCTCATCAAGTGAGGATGAGGCTGTTGTTCCATTTGCGATTCCCTGCCTTGTCTGGTTAAACACATTGATGCCGTTGACAAGCCATCGGAAAACAAGCACCCCATCATCGAGGTCATGATCAACATAATTTACCGACAGGGAGATATCCTCATCACCTGCCAGGATGCTGTCATTAAACCCGAGATTAGATAGGATAGGTATTTGATTGAAGGAAAAATTGATGTCGGTCACTTCAGTGATAGACCCCTGAGAAGCTGGGAGAATAAATCCCCTCAACCCTTGATGGGTGGAGTTATGGGCATGGACTTCGACGATATCCCCCTCATCTCCGTTGAGGTCGCCGATGAGATAAGCCCCCCTGGGATTGATGGTGACAGTAGAAATATTCTGCCCGGTATTGACATTCACGATGTCAACAGGAGTTCCGACAGGGGACCCGACTCCGGGAACCCTGAACACAAAACCCCCAACTGAATAGGAAGACGGCTCTTGTGCAAAAGTGCTGGATGATAGGGCTATGATGATTATCGAGAAAATAAAGAATACTGATGATAGATGGAATGAGGATGGCAGAGGAGAAGACAGCGATGTTTTAATCAGTTTATGCATAGCTCTTAAAGCCTGCCCCATGTTTGAGCCGCCAGGAAAGCCTGCTCTGTTATTACAATAGCAAATTTTAATGCTTCTCCTGCCTTTTCTTGGAAAAACCAAATTCTTCCCCCCAAATGACGATAAGATTTGCATCCCCCGAATAAAACCGAAAGGAGCCAGCCCCCCTTTAAAAATGATTGCAAGGAATGCAGACATCCCCTATAAGAGACATTCCCTATAACGGGAATTCCCTATAAGAGACATTCCCTATAAGGAACCCCCTTATAGGATAATAGCTGGATTGTTGGTGCAATAAAACAATGGCTGAAACGATAAGCGCCGGTGTTGTTGGACGATACCCCAAAAAAGCTTAATTGACAAAGTTAAGGATTATGATTCCAAAGGCAGCTTTTAGCCGTTTTTAGCCAGTAGCCTCTTCCCGGCTCAAGCTCATCGAGGCCGGTTGAAGATGCCCAGCCTAGCTCAGTGCTATAAAATGCTGATTCATAGAGTCTTGTTTGAGTATTATACCTGAACAGCGATGAGATGCAGCCCGTGTCATTGGTCGGTATTGAACTGTTCAATAAAGCCTTCTGCCTGTGAGAGAAAAAACCAACAAGGTTAAAGCCCTGCTGAAGCCCAATATCCTGTGAAGAAGCCTGTTTTCCGGTGATAGTAATATTGCATACCCCATTTGCCCTGAGCCAATATCCTCTGCCGGGATGCAATGTGGTAAATCCCTGTCCTGAGCCCCACCCAAACTCTGAATCAAAGAGTGCAGCCTGATACCTGCCCTCAGTTGCATTATAACGATAGATAGTTGTTAGGCAATTTGCCGGCTCCATCACAAAAGGGTTTTCAGCAAGCTCCCAGGAGCTGAGGCTCACAGGAACTGAGATGAGATTGAAGCCTGAAGCAAGAGCCAGGATGACCTTGAAGGAAAGAGACACATCAACCTTTTCACCCCCGGCATCTTCAGAAAAGACAACAGAAGTGTTGGTGGTTTTCCCATCAACTTTTAGATCAACGACGGAGCCATTGGTCGGCCCCTCAAGGCAGTAATCTTCAGCTATCGGGTCTGTAGAGCAGGGTATGCAGGGAGAATTGCTCAAGCAGGTTGGATCTTCAAGAAACGTCAATGGGTTGTCCATAGGAACAATCACTGAGTAGAAACCATTGGTTGTCGCACCTTGCCCAAATTCAGTCCCGTTGAATTCTATTGTCACCGGAAGCCCATCGGAAGTATTGATTTCCCCCCAGAACTCGATGGGTATGCCCGGAGGTGCTTCAAGCGAAAAAACAATGGGAGCTATAATCAGAGATATTGAGAGAAGGAGGAAAAGCTTGCAAAAAAATAATCGTTTACATAACAATCGTGCCCCGTATGACATTCCGTTCCCATCCCTAATTCCGTTCCCATCACTGTATAATGGATCTCCTGAGAATTTCGCCCCTGTTATGCTCATAATCCCACCAAAGCTTTAATTCAGATAAAATACGGCAGGGTTTATATATTTTTTGCTGGTTCCGCTGATTATTCGGAAACTTAAGAACCGTCCCAATAGCAGGCGGGATTCTGTTAATCCTAAGATGGGGCAGGTGGTTCTAAGTGCTCAATAATTTTCCACTTGAAAAAAAGCAGTTGGCCTTCACCAACAAAATAAAAAAGAGTGGAAACTTTCTGGTATTTAATTCTTTTTAGGGGTAAACGAGGAGAGGGACCCGCAATAGGAGAATCAGCCAATTGACCAAAAAGAAACACCGGTTACCAAAAATAGAAATATTTATAAAGTAGCTGAGTAAAGGGGAGATAAAGGTAAACAATACAACAAGAAGATAACATTAAACAATTAGAAGAAAACATAAATGGGTAATATAAATGGGTAATATAGGTCATACGAAAGTTCAGCTAAAAAAAGAGGTTGAAATAATGAAGACCATGAAAAGAGGATCTTTGAGCCTTTCTGTTAATGCAATCGTGATTTTGATTCTCGCCATCGTTATGCTCGGTCTTGGTTTGGGCTTCATCAAGGGCATGTTCGGCAAAGTGTCATTGCAGCTTGAGCAGCAGGTTTCTGCTGAGCCCATCCCGCAGGTTCCAACAGGAAATGAGCCAATAACACTCTCCAGGGAAATGCTTGTCTCGACAGCAGGCTCAAAAGAGGTTATCAAAGTTTCAATCCTTAATCCTACAGACACCATCTGGAATAATGCAAAACCTATCATTGACTGCGGAACTGACCTTTCTATAACTGACCAAAAAGTAAACCCAAGGGATTTAGCCCAGGGGAAGTTTTTTACCTTTGCTCTCCTTGTTGGAGTTCCTCAGGCACCAGCCAACACCTACCTCTGCAAGATAGCAGTCGAAGGCCAGGCAAAATACTCAAAAGACCTGACAATAAGGGTTACACAATAAGATAATAAACAAAGAAAAGATAATAAACAAAGAAAAGATAATAAACAAAGAAATAAAAAGGTAAGATATAAAAGAAACAATAAATAAAAATTACATTAGTTGGAATTTAAAAAAGTTCATTAATGAAAACAAAAGGTGAGATGATGATGCAGAAAAAAGGTGCGATTGAGCTTTCAGTTACCGCAATTGTTGTTTTGATCCTTGCTGTCGTGATGCTCGGTCTGGGATTAGGTTTCGTCAGAGGCATGTTCGGCAAAGTTTCTCAATCTTTTGAAGAGCAGATAGGGGCAGAGCCTGAGCCGGTCGCTGCCACCGCAGATGACCCATTGACCTTATCGAGGGCAAAGCTCATTGCCAGGCCTAAAGAAAATGTGGTGGTTAAAGTTAATGTTCTAAATACATTGGGTTCGGACTGGTCATCTGCAAAACCTGCGGTTACATGCAGTGGAGATGCTGGACCAGCTGTCATCCTAACGCCTACGTCCGTTGCAAAGACGACCATTAAGAGTGGAGAGTCTGGAACATTTAACGTGATTTTAAAAGTTAAGGATACATTTGCTGCAACCGAGAAAGGTATCCAAATTTGCAAAGTAAATATGCAGGCAGGAACCCCATTGGCAGACGTCACCGGCGGTCCAGAAAAAGAATTTACAGTCGAAATTAGATGATAAGGGTGAAAGTAAAATGAAAAAACGCCTTACTCCTAATGAAGAATTTGAAATCATGAAGCTGGTGCTTGACAAGTTTCTTTGGCTCGGGACTGCTATCATGGGCTTTGGGCTCTACAAGGTTTTCAGCGAACAGGTTGCCCTTCCGGGCATGACGCTCATAATCGTTGGGGCAATTGTTCTTGTTCTGTTCCTCATACTCGTTGTCAAAGAGTTTGAAGTGATTAAGTAGCCAGTCCCCATAATCCCCGATTGATGCAATCTCAGTAAAGAGATAATCTCAGTAACAAAATCCTGTCAACAGAGTTTCAAAAGGTTCTTATTGACGATGGAAGCGCTCGTGATGGAATTAAAGCCAAATATTAAAAGGGCAGCTTCAACCTCAGCCATCACCGCCCTGATTCTTATTCTTGTCGCCGTAATTGCCCTCTTCTTCATCAATGAGATCGTCAGCCTCAGTATCTTCATCGACACCTTCAATGAATTAGGCCTGAACCTTTCAGCAGCTTCAGTAAGTGCCTGGGCATCAGTTATTGTCCTACTGGGTGCCGCCCTGCTTATCACCATTCAATCGCTATCCCTCCATCACGCCAGGTTCTCTTTTTTCACAGACAGGCTGATTTATACTCCTGCTTCAGTCATTAAGCTGGCTGAGATAGAAATGCCTTATGGGATGATCGATTCTGCCAAGATAAACCGGCAGAACCTCCCAAAACACGATGGGATATTCCTTCATACGAAGATGGAAAAGAATGAAAAGATCCCCATTCCTGAGGTGGAAGATGCCGAAGAGAAAGTGTCCCAGATAAACAGCCTGCTCAGCCAGTTTAAGATGCGCCAATTCACAAAAGCAGAGCAGGCTTACCGCATGGAGAATATCATGGAGAAGATATGATTCGGCCCATCTGATGGAGAGGATATGTTTCGGCTAATTTGATGGAGAAACTATGATTCAGCCAAGCTGATGAAATGATTTAGCGGGACATTTGAATGCAACCATTCCATTCGGTCTTTGACCGGTGGTTGGAAGCAGTCTTCACTTCCAGAATGGTTGCATGCTTAAAAATCCGACCCGAGCGACCGAAGGGAGCGAGCAATCCTCCCATCTGTGGCTGGGGGTGGTCGGATTTTTTTTGAAATT
>JACPBU010000118.1 GCA_016180165.1 Candidatus Woesearchaeota archaeon
CGCTGCCTGCGGATGCTCGCACAGCTTTGCGATGAGGGGATTGGCAAAGTATCTTATCAAGAACCACGCCAGCGAGTTTACTGACGATGAGATATTGGGGGAGATGGGGAAGTGGAAAGTGCTTTTCTTTCCGGGAATCCATGCCCAAAAGGCTGCTGTCCTGAAAAGCAAGGGCGTTGAGCTGAGCTTCATCAATCTTGCGTCGAACAAATACCGGGGGGTCGAGAATGAGGCTCCTGCTTCAGGCGCAGCCATGGTTGGGGGATGTTAAGGCAAGTTGTTAGGCGTTGATGGCGGAGTGCGACGTTGGTTGCAATGCGCCAACAGTTCGTTGGTGTCAAACGCTAATAGGTGTTTAACAGGAAAGTGTTAGGAAGAAAGGTGTTAAACAGAAAAGCGTTTAACAGAAAAGTGTTCGACAGAAAGGTGTTAAACAGAATCTTTGGAAAAAAGGAGGTTGTCAAGATGGTAAAAAGCACACAACATCAGCATCAAATCGCAATGAAGCCGGCAGTCATCGCAACGAGCGGGACTTTCGGGGCGCTGTATATACTCTGCGCAATACTCGTAGGATTATTTCCAAGGCAGGCAACAATATTGTTCAACAATCTCTTCCATGGCTTTGAGTTTTCCGGAACGATGATGAGGAACGGAATTTCCCTGACAACAACTGCTGCGGGATTTGTTGAAGTTGTCATCCTGGGCACAATCCTGGCATGGCTGTTTGTTACCTTATACAATAATGCAATAAAACAATAAAGCCAAAGCGGCCGGCTCAGCTGGGAAGTTATGAAAAGTATAATCTGAGAAGATGGGAGAGTAAATAATCTGAGAAGATGTGAAAGCATATAACGACAAAAGGTGAAAAGAAATGAAGACAAAAAATCTGACTTTAGGATTGGCATTTATCCTGGTCATCATGGCAGTCATCCAGACTGTCCAGATTGCAGGGATGAAGAATAGTTTTAACAGCGGGGCTGCTAACGGCGGGCTTGCCGGTGGAAATGCGATAACCGGAAATGCGGTTGCAGCAGGAGGCAAGATCGATATGTCCGGCTGGACTGAGAATGAGAAGATGAATTATGACCATCATGGAACAATACCAGCACGGCTCAATGGAAACTCTGCAGCTTCAGGCTCTTCAGGAGCTGGCGGCAAGATCGATATGTCCGGCTGGACTGAGAATGAGAAGATGAATTATGACCATCATGGAACCATACCAGCACGACTGCAAGGCCAGCAAAATTCACAGAACACACAAAGCGCACCGACAATGGTGGGGGGATGCTAAGATGATATTTGGACTATTCAAAAAGACTGATCCTATGTGCGGGATGAAAGAAGAGAAAGGCAAGGGCATTTCAGAAGAGGGGCATTGGTTCTGTTCGGAGAAATGCCTTAAGGATTTCAGGAGCTCAGAAAAGAAGCATGCCAAGAAGGACAGCCACGGCGGGCATGGCGGGCATGGGTGTTGCCCATAACCTCCTTGCAGGGAAAGAGGATTAAATAATTTATTAAAGATGCAACAATGAAAACTTCAGGCGTATTTTCAGGATGGATCTTTGCTGCCCTATTTATTGCCGTCCCTTTTGGGGCGAGCGGCTGTTCAGGAGATAATGTTTTTGGGGGAGGGGATTTTGGCAAGAGAGATTTTGGCGAGAAGGATCTTGGGGAGAAGGCTAATCCCTTTGATGCCTTTGCACAATGCCTTACTGATAAAGGGGCAGTGATGTATGGCGCTTCATGGTGCCCGCACTGCCAGAACCAGAAGGAAATGTTCGGAGGAAGCTGGAGATTTATTGACTACAAGGAATGCGCAGTGCCTAACAGCAGGATGCAGTCAGCAGCCTGCAGCGATGCAGGAGTGAATGCATATCCGACGTGGGATTTTGGCAAGGGAAACAGGAAGACCGGCGAATTCAGTTTAAGAGAATTGAGCCAGATAACGGGCTGCGCAATGCCATCAGAGATTTGGACTGGCCAGGATACGAATTAAACTTGCCGAGATACAAATCTTATGAATCAATTGGAATTGAGGTATGAGGATACTATCCAATTTGGGAATTGGAGGTCGTATCCACTTATCTGTCTGGAAATCGTATAGACTGTTAAAAGGAGGAATTGGAGGAACTCAATGAAACTTACAAACAGGTTAAAGAAAATCATCGGGATGGGTCTTGGGATACCTGGCTTTTTTGCTGCGCAGAGTTCAATCGTGCATGCGCACTGCCCCTTATGCACTGTTGCTGTCGGAGGGGCTGCTGTCGCTGCCCAGTATTTTGGGGTTGATGAAAGCATCATCGGGCTTCTTATCGGGGCGTTTGGCATCTCGACTGGGCTGTGGATCGGGCAGAAAATCAAGAAACA
Source organism: Candidatus Woesearchaeota archaeon (assembly GCA_016180165.1). GTDB lineage: Archaea > Nanobdellota > Nanobdellia > Woesearchaeales > JACPBV01 > JACPBV01. Next base: position 2,368 of record JACPBU010000118.1, read on the forward strand.
ATTTTTTCCCCTGCAGCTCTGGGCTGTTGCGCTCCTGTCCTTTCTCCTGACAGTCATACCGCTCCTTCCCATCGTGAAAAGCGATGCTATGTACATGCCGATGCTGTATTTCGGGGCTGCGGGAACTCTGTTCAACAAAGTCTATTGGGTGGATAAAGTCCTGTTCGGATCCATTATCGGAGGCATCATCACATCGGCGGCTTTTTTGCTGCATACGCACATCAAAAATACCCGGGGAAAGGTGTTATTTCCCTATCAGGGCATCGCATTTACCACCGGGATGCTTTTCATCACAGGGGTAGCGCTTTATTTTATCATCTCCCCTTAAAACTGAAAAGATTGGTTTCATCGGTGTCCAGAATAACAAATGGAAAGATTAGGCTCATTCCACCTAGATGATCGCTTCGAAACAAGATGAGCTGAAGAAGATTTATAGGGAAAATGATTTTATGTGGAAAATGGTGAAGCAAGAAATGGAAAACGGCAGAAAAGGCGGACAGTTCAAGGGTGGACAGATCAAAGACGGGCAGTTTAGAGCCAGCCAGAATAAAGACGGCCAAATCAAGGATGGTCAAATTAAAGAATGGATGCAGAAGATCCAGGAAGCGAAGAACGGCTCTGTTGACCTTTCACGGGACGAGGACCTGAGCATCGCATTGATGCACCTTATCTCGCTTGAGGAGCATTTCTATTACACTGCGATGAAGACATCGGGAAAACAGTATCTCAAGATGCTGAACGATGTCCGGAATTTAAGGACGCTTTATATGAAGAAGATCGTCAAAGAGCCCCAGGGAGAGGAATGGTGCATCAGCAAGCATCTGCTTGGGTGCAGCATGCGCCTGCTTGAAGTCGGCACCAAAGAAATGGCAAAAGGAAACGAAGCAGAAGCAAACGGATTCTTCAAGTCTGCGTTTGACCTCTATTCATTGTTTTTTGCCATCAACCTAAAGATGGTTGATGCTGAAAAGATTGCTGAACCCTTCGCTGAGGAAAGTGCTGAGCACGCTGTTGAGCATGCTGTTGAGCAGATTGCTGAGCTTCAGGTTGGGGAGATTGCTGCGGAAAATAATTCCGATGGGAAGAACAGCAGCGGTGTCCTTAGCACTTTTTCGAAGATTATCAAGAAGATTGTGGATTGCTGCAAGGAATAACAGGTTTTATGCAGTTTTTCCGAAGCGGCGGCATTTGAGGAAGTCCCACGATTATACCAATGAGGTGAGTTTTGATGGAAAAAGAAAAAATATAGCAATAGTTGGATTCATCTTTGCGGTTGGGTTTCCATTCCTGAAATCTTCTTCTCTCAGTGTTGGTGTGCAGAACAATGGAGTGAACAATAATGTGATACCTACATCCCAAAATCCAGGGGGAGCATACAGGGCAGTGTTGACTGGCACAACGGAGCAGGGCGATGTCGAGATTACATTGACGCCACAAAAGGTTACCAATGGATTACTGCAAGTGCAGATTTCTGCCAACACCCATACCGTGGATTTAAGCACGTTTGATCTCAATAAACTCACTGTCCTGGAGCATGATGGCCAAAAGATTCCTCCAAAGGAATCTCCAACCCTGAGCGGCCATCATGTCTCCGGCACCTTAACATTCCCTTTCGAGGGAAAAGCAAGCAGTTTTAAAATCACCATCAAAGGCATCCCTCAATCCCAGGAGAGAGTTTTTTCATGGCCATGATACTTAAGGAAATATTTATAAAAGAGCAGATACAGTTAAGGCCTATGGGAAAGATTGATGTCAGGGATCTTGATTCCACAACAAAGCTGGTCGTTTTGGCATTTTTCATCGCAGCAGCGTATGGGATTTTCTTTTTCACCCTTAAGCCAATATTTTCCCCTACAGTAAGGCCATTCTCAGGCGGTATGGGCCCGGGGATGATGAGCTTCTCAACAACTTCATCCTCTGCGGTTAATATCATCTCAATTATCCTTGCACTGGGGGGAGCTGCCGGGCTTTCCTATTACCTTTTCCGCTCACACCAGAAGAAGAACGGTGAAGAAGAATACCTTGTGATGCGCAAGGCATTATCCGCTGACGAGAGGAAGCTGATGGACGAGATCCAAAAATCCGGGGAGATAACCCAGGATTCACTCCGGTTCAGGCTCAACTGGAGCAAAGCAAAGGTCTCGACTCACCTGACAAATCTCGATAAGGCGGGCCTTATACAGAGGGAAAGGACGGGCAAGACATATAATGTCTTTTTGCAGAAAGGCAAGCTTTGACGGTTTCAAACGGTTTCAATGGCAAGAAAGATATACCTGCCTGACATCCTGACCTATGAGGCGAAAGATTAAGGGATTGGGAAATATTATGTAGCCAGGAAATATCATTGGATCAGGAAATGTTTTTGGTGAGAATACGATGAGGTAAAAGATGGTTATAGGGAAAAAGGCTGCTTTAGGGGAAAAGATTGTTATGGAGAAGAAGGTTACTCTGGAGGAAAAGACTATGATTGAAAAGAAAACTGGAACTTTTAGAAAATCTGGAAAATTTGCCAATTCGGAAAGTTGGGTGAAAAAGCCGATTTTGGTGATGGCTGGTATCTTAGGGATACTCTTTTTGCTGGCTTCCGGCTTTACGATCTCACATGGGGAGGAAGATTTTGATGAAGCTAAAAAGCTCGTAGATGCGAACACGCCGTGCAGCAACCTTTCCGAAGAGCAGCTCGAAGAGGTCGGAGAATACATTATGGAGCAGATGCACCCTGGGGAAGCACATGAACAGATGCACGCGCTGATGGGCCTTGAAGAAGGGACTCCTGAAGAAGAACAAAGGCATATTCTGATGGCAAAGCATATGTATTGCAATGAGTGGAATACGGCCGGGAATGGCAGTGCAGGAATGTTTACCGGCTGCATGATGGGGGGAAGTTCTGGCATGATGGGTCTTGGGTCCGGCGGGATGATGGGATCTGGTGGCATGATAGGGAGCGGTGGAGAGCTTGGTGGCCTTAACGTGGGCAGCGTCGGAGGGATGATTGGCAATAATATGATGGGCAGTATGATGAGTATGATGGATATGATGTCCGGCGGCATGATGGGTGGCGGCATGATGGGTGGCGGGATGATGGGAAGAGGAAAGATATCTGGCGGCATGATGGGTGGAGGATTGATGAGCCAGGGGATTTTGGGCAATATTAGCCCTAACATGATGGGAACAAACGGAATTGGAGGGAAAAACATGATGAATGTAGGCGTGATGGGTTCGGGAGCTGGATATGGCGGAATGATGGGATATGGCGGGAGCTGGTGGAGCCTCTTAGGCGTATTGCTCTATGTCGGAGTCATTTTGCTCGTCTACCTGGCTATCGTAAAGCTCTGGAAAGATGTGTTCTCAAAGAGGAAATGATCCAATAAGTGATTGTTCCTTTTAGGTTGGGATAGGAAAGAACACTTATAGCTAACGACACAAATATGTCAAAAACCGCAAAAGTAATAATAATTTGTTACGGTTTTTGAGCACTAAGCATTCTGCGGAATGCTTATGTTTAGACAAAAGTATGTTGTTTGCTTATCCAACAGGGATACAAAAAACGAAAAACGTTTTTCCGTACCCATACGGGGTACAAAAAACCCATGTTTTTTCGTATTACGAACGGACAACAATTGTATAATAATTATTGTCCGTAAGTATAGTATTTCAGCCAGTAGTAGTTTAGGCTCGGGATAGGAAAGAACCCTGCGGGCTTTAGCCCGCAGTAGTTTAGGCTCGGGATAGGAAAGAACCCTGCGGGCTTTAGCCCGCAGTAGTTTAGGTGGTGAAAATCCGCCAAAAACCATGCTGTTGAAATTTTATCATTTATGAGGTTTGTATCATCCAATCTATTTATTTTTTTGGGACGAATTTTATCCTCCATCCTCCGGAACAATTATATATCTACGCTTTTTTTTAATCTTATGGCAGCCAAAGGCAACGAAAACTGGATCCTTCCGGCAATTGGGGGGTTTCTTCTGTTCCTTATCCTCTTTGGCGGGTCATTTCTTTTGCACCTGTTTTCCTACACTCCAAGGGTGATGATGGGCACCGATGGAAGGAATTTGATGGGGGCTGATTCAGCGGCAATGCATGGCGGTGTGGTGGAGTTTCTCCTGGAGAAATCAGCTTCATTGCCTCCTGCATATTTCAGCTTGCCTGAGCGGGAGCACATGGCTGACGTCAAAAATATCTTTTTAAGCGGAAAGCTTGCATTTAGCTTTCTTGTAATCATCTTTTCTTTCCTTTTCGCTGGCGTAGTGTATTTTGGCGGGAGGAAATTACCTGGGCAAATAGGGAGAATATACCTTCTGGGTGGAGCGATTGGAGCTATCTTTTCACTCTCTGTGCTGCTTTTTTCCCTGGCCGATTTTGAAAAGATGTTCTCCCTTTTCCATATGCCTCTTTTTCAGGCGGGAACATGGGAATTCCCTCCAGACAGCATGCTGATAAGGCTCTATCCGGCAGAATTCTTTTATTGGAAGGCAATATCAATCTTCATCTCACTTTTTATCATAGCAAATCTTTTTATAGCAGAAGGGGTTTTTCTCCTCCGTTTAGGAAAAGCCGGTGGGCCAGGAAAGGCCAGAGGCAAAGACTCTTTATGATTGAACTCATCCAAAATCTTGTCCAGGGGCATTTTTTCCTCCTGTTTATCCTCCTTTTGCTGTCTTCCCTGCCACTTTATCTTGCCCTTAAGCTGTCCGGCGGCAATGTCAGCATCCTGAAAGTTTTCTTTATTGGAATAGCCCTTTCGCTCATCACCCTTGCCTCGGCAAAGTTTATCGGGCTTTTTGGAGCCCTTATAGTGCTGCTCATCTCGCCCGCAGCCTACTATCTTGCCTTCAAAGTTGACAAGATTCGTGCTGTGCTTGCATGGCTGTTCCAATATGGTTTTTTGGCCTTAGTGATACTTGCGCTTGGGCTGATGCAGGTTATCTGATATGCTGGAATGTCCCGTTAATTTTTGAAATTATGGGGTGTTTTTACTTATAGCTGCTAATTTATATCTTAAACGGTGCCCCATTTTGGGGAAAAGTTTTTATACCGCTGCCCTGATGATGCGGTTATGAAGCCATTGCTGATAGCGGCCAACTGGAAGATGCATAAGACTGCGGCTGAAGCCAAGGCATATTTTAAGGAATTCTGGCCTTTGGCCAATGGCGTCAAAGGGAAGCTTATCGTCTTGTGCGTGCCGTTCACCTGCCTGCATGCCCTGGCACCTCTTGTCCAGAAAACAACTGTCTGCCTGGGGGCGCAGGATGTCCATTTTGGGGAAGAAGGGGCATTTACCGGGGAGATTTCTCCGAGGATGCTTACTGAAACAGGAGCTTCTTATGTCATTGTCGGGCATTCAGAAAGGAGGAAGCTCTTCCATGAGGATGATGAGCTGGTGAACAAAAAGCTCCATGCAGCAATCAGCCACGGGCTTAAGCCAATCTTTTGTGTCGGAGAAAGCCTGGAGCAAAGGAATCAGGGGAAAGAAAAAAAGGTTGTAGCGAGCCAGGTACTTAATGGGCTTAAAGGCATCTCGTGGCCATCGCTCAGGAATGTCTCTATCGCTTATGAGCCTGTATGGGCAATCGGGACAGGTGTTGCAGCGACGCCAAAGCAGGCTGGAGAGATGCATACTTTCATAAGGGAAGTTTTGGAGAAAGAGTTCGGGCAGGATGCTGCAAAGGCAATACCTTTGCTGTATGGCGGAAGCGTGAAGACGGATAATATCAAAGAGCTGACTTCGCTTGAGGATGTTGATGGGGCACTTGTTGGCGGAGCATCTCTTGATGCAGAAAAATTTTCAGAGCTGATATCCAATGCCTGATGACCGGCCAAGCGAGGAAGGCCACAAGGACACCCCTGAGCATCTTGGGCATAATGAAGAGGCTCCCAGATTCAATCCGGAAGAAGAGGGGAAAGAGAAAAAGCATTTCGGAACTATCTTCAAGATCATCATGGTTCTTATCCTTGTTGGGCTGGCTGTTTATCTTTACCTCAACCCCGGGCCTTTAAGGAATATGGCCAACTTGGTGTTTGATAAGTTTTCTCCTTAGGATAATTTCTCCTCAGGGTATTTTCTCCTTAGGATAACAGAACTGATGCAGGAGGATTATCCCCCGCTTTCTTCCCCCATATCTCACCCAGAAAAAGGATCCTAACCAGGAACCTCAACATAAACCTTCTTAAGGCTGTCATAGGCAAAAGGGTATCCGGACTCTGTGCAGTCGGAAGGTGGAGGAATCGTGCCCGAAGGGACATTATAACATACCTTAATGTCAAAGATATAAGTGCCGGCAGGTGCATTTTTTACCTCAACGCCAAGTATAACTTTTTGCTGCTGGTTGTTCTTGATGGACTTATCAATATAAATGCCGTCACTGTCGGGGATACCATCGGCTGTCCTTAACCATGCGTTCGGAGCGCAGCTGGCAGGGTTAGTGCAAATCTGCTGGTTATTCTTGTCAAAAGCACTTTTAAACCTGATGCGGAGCCTAAAATTGTTTTCAACTCCGATGTTCAGAGCATTCAGGATGCCGATGCCGAATGTGGCAAATTCACCATTGGGGATCCGCTTTTTATCAAAAGGGATGGCAACCCTGCTGCCATCGTCAAGAAGCCTTTCAATCTCGCTTTCTGTCTTCTCGTCATACAATTGTTTGATGTCCGAGGCTTTCCCAAAAAATTTCTTTGTCAGGGCAAGGCTGCTGCCAAATATCACCAGAGATATTATCATGATCACTAGGAAGTTGGTTGAAAGCTCAATTGCGCCTCTTTTCATCTTTTTCCTCATGATTTTTTGAAAATTTCAAATAAGCTGGTTTATCATCTCATCAGCTTGGCCGAATCATAGTTTCTCCATCAAATTAGCCGAAACATATCCTCTCCATCAGATGGGCTGAATCATATCTTCTCCATGATATTCTCCATGCGGTAAGCCTGCTCTGCTTTTGTGAATTGGC
>JACPBU010000119.1 GCA_016180165.1 Candidatus Woesearchaeota archaeon
TCATGCGCTTCTCTCCTCCCGGCCTTATCAGCAAATCCACATCCCGGCTGACGTAAAGATTATTTTTAATGTCATCTTCAGTGAGATGCTCCCCTTCAGATGCCTCCTGAGATATTCTGGACAGCACGAGTTGTGAAACAGCATCCAGAATCTCCGCTCTTGCACCATAAGCCATTGCAAGGTTGAGGGTAAACTCCCTGTTATTTTTTGTCTCCTCCATCACCCGGTTCATCTCATGCTGCAATTCTTGGGGAAACATGCTTATCCTCCCAACAGTGGTAATCTTGACCTTGCCTTTGAACAGTGGATCCTTGCTGAACACGGAAATCTTTTTCCTGAGCAGGTTGAACAGGAAGTCAATTTCTTCTTTCCCCCGCTTGAAGTTCTCTGTAGAAAAGCAATACAGAGTTAGCTCTTTTACTCCAGCTTCCATGCACCATTGCAGGGCTTCCTTTATCTTCTCCAGCCCTTTTTCATGCCCTTTGAATTCCGGAAGCCCCCGTGCCTTTGCCCACCGCCTGTTCCCATCAAGGATTATGGCGATATGTCCGGGGATTTTGTTGTCCATGCACCTTTGAAACAGTATGGACTATATATGCTTTCCTGAGAAAAAATCTCCAAGAACAAATTAAACTCCACCTCAAGACATAGAGTAGACAAAAAGCCACCCATAAGAAAGGGAAAATTATTCTACTTATAGTAAATCACCGAAATTCTCGAAAATCCAAAAGGTGATTTACTATACTAGAAAATCTCGCAATATTTCGATAATTAACGAGATTTGCTATTAATAACAGGATCCAACTCCCGATTTTCCGGAGGTTCTAGGACAAACCTTTCAGCCAGTGCCACAAACATCTCCTGATTGATATTGATGCCTGCTTTGACAAGTGCTTTGGCAAACTGCTTTCCCTTCTCGTTATCATCCCCCTTTCCCCTGAAGTGGATAAGCTCATTGACGGTTTCATTGCATAAAAACCCATCATTCATCTGCAGCACGAGCCTCTCTTGTTTCCCATTCCTTGTTGCTGTTAAGCCATCGGGATTAAAAACTATCTCAATATCACCTTCCCTATAAACCTCATTCCAGAAGACAAATCCGTGGTTGAGCAGCTCCCGCTTCACCAGCTCAATCATTGCAGCTTTAAAATTATCTCCCTCAAAGGGATGTTCAAGGATGCCTGGCTTCTCCTTGACTTTTTGGAGCTCGTAAACTCTCCCCAGATAGCTTAACACCTTCTGCCTTGCCCCCCTGCTCTTCTTCTTATACTTATTTTCGACAAGGTAAGCATAAGGGTAAGACTCCCCTTTCTTTGTCTTTATCCTTTTGATCCTGATGTAAGGCATGCCTATCTCCCTCCATGATTGAACTCCGCTCTCCTCCCCCTAAAGTGTTTGGAAGGCAATTTCCATGTTAGGCACCACACCTTTATATGGTTTTTGCTTAAAAAAATGCATTAATAGAGCCTATAATCAAGAAAAAATAAAACAGAGATAGGATAAAAATATAGGAAAAAGTATACCCTCATACCTTATTTAATCTCTTTCTTAACTTCTGCAGCCAGTTTCTCATTGGCCTTCTTCAGGCGTTGGCATGCACTTGCTATCGCTTTCCTTGGATCATCGCCTTCAACAGTCATCCTTGGCCTTCCGACAAGTGGATGCTTGACGAAGATAGTTGCGGCTTTGACATCCTTGTCATTCCACATCTCTGCCTTTACCGCATTGAGAAAACCAACACCTTCATTCACCTCAAAGACAATCTTGTCTTTTTTTTCCTCGATGACATTTATTTCCATGGTGCCTCTGGTGTTAGAGAATATGGCTTATTTAAAAAGCTTTCTTAAGGTTGGCGGAAAAATTTCCGAAATTAGGGATTTATCCGTCGATAAACATCAGCAGCAAATAATCTTTGAGCGTCGTTTTATCCTGTTCAATCTCTTTTTCCATCCAGAAAATGCTCACCTCAACTGCCTTGGTTTTCCGTCGGTGGAAGGGCATTGAAGCCTTGATAGGCAGTCGGATATCTTTGATTTCATTCACAGAAAACCTGCTGAGGTGCGCAAGCTGCGCGATGAACGCCTTTGTTGAGCTTTTATGGAAGCTGTAGACTGAAGAAGCCAGGGAAAAAGCCCTTTCCAGGAAGCTCTTGTCGGCATGCTCACTTTTTGTTCCAAAAGGCGGGTTCATGACCACAGTATCCACCTTCTCCCCAAACTCAGATACATCTCCAAGGAAAAAGATGCACTCACACTCACTTTTTGCAGATGAGGCGTTTTCTTTGGCTAAGTTTAACGCTTCAATGTCTTTGTCTACGAAATACACCTTTTTAGCCCCCAAGAGCATGCACCCTATCCCCAGAACCCCGCTTCCACAGCCAAGATCTGCTATTACCTTTCCAGCAATATGCTCCCTCATATAGGCACCCCAAATGACAGAAGCAGCTTGCTCACTATCTGTAATATACTGCTCAAGCCTCACTTTCGGACTCTCAAGCCATCTTAATGCAGACAAAGCTCTTGCTAAACTTCCTTTACTAACTTTTTTAAGTTCAATTACCATAGTAATGCACCATCTTACCGCTTTTCATTGACACTTTCAACAACATCTCCCTCGTTATTCTTTACCCTCCAAAAATTGTTGAAAAGCACCTTTTTATGAATAATTAACTCTCACTTTTTAAGGTTTTCCCCTTATAGGGTGGTATAACACCTCCTCAGGGCATTATTGTTCCTCCCCTTGGACATTCCACCTATATTGTTATGCCTTCAAACCCACTTCCCAGCCTCACTTTTTGCAGCCAACCCGCTTTACATAAATAACTCACCCTCATTTATAACCCCTAAAACCCTTATACTCCGATTTCTTTCAACCCCCATACCCCCAACCCCATTAAACCAGCGGTTAACCCCATCTTATTTACAAGCCTGCCCCTTCCAAAACCAACCGGTCCCAGCAATGATCTTGCCTGGCGCTATATTGCGCCAAAGCTGCCAAACTAACAAAAAATACCCCCCTATTATTTAAAAAATAAGTCTCAATTTATTTCCATGATAGGCGCTATAGTGCGGGTATTTCTCAAATTTCTATTATTTTAAGACGCTATACTGCGCCTTGTCTAATCTTTTCCAATATCTTTCTTCTATCATTTTTTCAAAAAAAAGGACAAAAAAATCAAAAAATTTTTTCCAAAAAAACCGAAAAATTCCATTAAATTTTTTCAAAAATTTTCACTAAACTTCGCTATTTATTCTGGTAATCACAATTGATTTTTTCTCATCTTTAACTTGGCCCAATCTTGCACTCCGCTCCTGCTTCGCTTATTCCCGCACGCTTCCAGGAGCATCCCCTCATCCCAGCCTCATCCCAGCCTCATCCCAGCCTCATCCCAGCCTCATCCCAGCCTCATCCCAGCCTCATTCCCACCCCATTCCCATAATATTCCCAGGACTATCCCAAAACAGTCCCAAAAAACAAACACTATCGTCGGTAAACAATCCCAAAACAGTCCCATCATATTCCCAATAAATTCCCAGAAAAGGACAAGTTTTAAATACTTGGGATTGATAGGGGTAGATTATGCCCATTCTCAGGCGGGATAAAAAATTCAGGGAGCATCTCAATAGCAGGATTTCCAATCTCCACGATCTTCTTTTTTACTCATTCAACAACGTCCACACAGACACGAAAAATCTCTTTTCCAGCATCCAGCAGGTGCATCAGAAAACGGCACTTCATGAAGAAAAATTAGATAAGATTTACAGCCACCAGAAAGCCTTTGGCCATTTTGCCGAAGAGCTCAGGAAGATAGCCCAAAGCCAGCACCATTATCTGAGGGACATCTACGAGAAGATGGCGAAGCAGGATGCCTTGATCGATGCCCTTCGGCGGCAGCTTGAAGATGCGCCTTTGAACAAAGAAAAGATGAAGGAAACATTCGATGAGCTTATGCTTTTGGATGACCTCAATGCCAGGATTGCAGCCATCGAATCTCAGATAGATGACATGCAGATGAGCCATTCTGACCTCTTGAGAAGCCACCTTGAGCTCAAGGGAAAACGGGTGGAGCTCAGGGAAAAAAGTGAGGTTCAGGAGCCTATCTCTCTGATTCACGAAGCCCCCCTTCCGGCAAAGCTCCACGAGCTTACAGCAAGGCTTGATCAGCTTGAGCAGAAGCGTCAATTTGCAAGGGAAAAAATATTCAGGAAGATAGCCAAGAACACCAAGGATTTTGTTAAAGGCATTATCATTTCGACGATAAGGAAGTATGGCTCAGTCTCTGCCTTTACCCTGAAAGAGATGATTGTTCTTGAGCAGGGCCTATGCTCAAAATCTTCCTTTTACCGCCTCCTTGAGGAGATTGAGCAGGAGCCGGACATTGGTGTTATCAGGGAGGGAAAGGAGAAAAAATACCTTGCAAAGCTCCATCAGGACCAGAGGGCTCATGAACAGATGGCTCAAGAGCAGAGGTTACATGGGAAGGGGGCTCAGGAAGAGGGGGCAAAGGGGCAGAAAAGCAGGGATTTTCGCCGGAAAAAATAATCATCGCAATAATGAAAACTATTCTCCAATCCCCCTTCCAACCCAACCCCCAACCTATATACTCCACAATAACAATCTTTTTAAACCACCTCCCGCAGAAAAAGCCTCCCGCACTCAGCGGAAAAATTTTGGGGGTGTACGTTATGTTTGGAGATAAAAAAAAGAGATTGGTCTACAGTGATTTGTTTAAGGATGCAAACAGGGATTTGCATGACGCTTTTTCTCAGGTCAGGGACGAATTCGAGGAGCACTTAACAGCCATCAACGAGAACACAGTTGAGCTGCAGTCAACCAACGAATTCCTTATTGCTTTAGAGCAGAAGATGGCCAAGATCGAGGAGCGCCTTGACCAGTTTGTCATTGTCTTTGAGAAGCTCGGCATTACCATCCTTAAAGAAGAGGAATTCAAGCCAGTAAAGCTCACCAAGAGAGAGCAGGAGGTTTTCCTTGTCCTCTACACTCAGGAGCAGGTCAAAGGCTCGCTTACCTACCTCGACATTGCCCACAGCACCGGCTTGCCCGAAGACCTGATTTCCTCCTATCTTGCCGGCATGCTGAGCAAAGGCGTCCCGATAAGGAAGCACTACATCAACAATCAGGCCCATTTCAGCCTCAATCCCGCCTTTAAGGCAAAACAGGCGAAGGAAAACATCCTCCAGATAGAGCAGAAGACCCTGGTGGATTAAGGCCGGGAAAATTGTATTTTTTTATTATATTTGGGTGCTTATTTTTCATTTCGTTTTCCAGTTTTTTGAAAGAGAGTTTGAAAAGAGTTAGAATAAAAACTTTAATTAAAAACAAAAATTTGTAATCTTATCAACAACCTAAATCAATTAACCAATCATAATCTTTAGGCTCGGGATAGGAAGAACCCTTAGCAGACTTCAGTCCGCAGTAGTTTAGTCAAAAAATTCGTTAGAACATTATTGGCATCCTCCCCCCCCCTTCATTGGCAGAATTTGCCATTTCTCGACCCTTTTGCAAAAAATGCAACCTTTCTCCTACTTTTGTTTCGTTTTCTTGGAGTTTTTTTGCCTAAACACAACATTTAAAAACAAGTATTGCATTTTATTGGAATTCTGCCCGTTCACTATGCCAAAAAAGTTTAATGAATATTATCTTAGCTGGGAAGAGATAAACAGCATTATCAAGGCAGCTAAAAATCTCAAAGAGAGTTTAGTCCTAAAGTTGTTGGCCAGGACAGGGATGAGGAGATTTGAACTTGTCAATATCAAAATAAAGGATGTTGATTTTGAGAGAAAACGGATATTTATCGAAAGGGGGAAGGGTGGCAAAGGAAAAGACCTAAAATCAAGGGCGGTTCCAATAGATGGTGATGCTCTGCAATCGGTTAAATTCTACCTGGGAAGCCGAAAGACTGGCTTTTTGATACAGAGCAATAAGAAATCCCACGATGGGATATCTTTAAGCCAAATTAACCGGATTGTAGCGAATTGCGCAGAGCGTGCAGGCATCAAGAACCCCAATCCAAACCTTAAAAACCTCAATCCCCATATATTCAGGCATAGCTTTTCCCGACTAAGCCTGGCTGCAGGAATTCCCTTCAACATGGTGCAAAAAATAGCAGGGCATGCAGATGCGAGGACCACATTGCAAATGTATGGAATCCCCTCAATTACTGACACCCAACTGCTTTATGAGCAAAAATTGGTTGAAAAATTTCATGAAAGGCCTAAACACAAAGATTCTCCCCTCGCAGCATTTACCGATGAAAAGAGCGCGCAAAACCCCTAAACAAGATTGGTTGCTAAAAATCAATGAGGATACCATTCCCATTCCCTTTTCGTTTTCCC
>JACPBU010000120.1 GCA_016180165.1 Candidatus Woesearchaeota archaeon
GGGCCATAGATGATTCCCTGAACCTTGCTTGCCATGCAGATATGCGACACGGCAGAAGCCAGCCCATCTGAAGCATCTTCCATTGCATTGATGGAATGGAACAACCCATCTAATTTTTTAAAGTCAGCCCTTGGCCGCCGATAAGCCATCTTTGATTTTGCAAACCCTTTGATTCTCTTCTCAAACAGATGGAGTCCTGCTGAACTTCCCCCCAGTGGCCCGCTTGCGAAGATGAAATCGCCAGCCTTCGCATCACTTCTCAGGCAGAGGTTTTTCCTTTCGACTTCTCCCAGGGCAGTGATAGTCACGCTTATGTTTTCCCCGGAGCTGATGTTCCCTCCGATGATGGAGAGTTGATGCCTTCTCGCAGAAGATAACAGCCCGTCATACAATCGGTCAAAATCATGCATCGGAAAGTGAGCCGGCAGGATGAGGCTGGCCAGCGCAAATAACGGCTTCCCTCCCATCGCCCCCACATCGGAGACAGAAGCTTCCATCGCTTTAAACCCGACATCAAACGGAGAAAGCCAGGGGAATCTGAAATGGGTGCCTTCATTGATAGTATCTGTCGTCGCAACGCCCAGCTTTCCCCCCATCTTGAAGACTGCAGCATCATCCCCTATGCCTACAAGTATCTTGTGGCGAAGCCCCTTCATCCCCAAGCCCCGAAGGCCAGCCCTCTTCCTGATTCTATCGATAAGCCCAGCCTCACCAATTTTTCCGGCAGTAAGCAGTTTCTGAGCGGCCATGGTCTGATAGGTCTGATAGAATATCCCCTGCTTATTAAAATCTCCGTTTTGGGCAATCCCGGATTTCAGATGAGTTTGGTTAGTTTGAGTTTATGAATTAAGCTGAAGATGAAAATCCAGGCAACAAAGAGATAGTAAGACATTCCGGTCTGCGGACGGAGGGCGACTGTCAAAATTTTCAGTAGAAAATTTTTCCCTGCTCAATCGCGACGTAAGGTACAATCCCCCGCCCTCGCCCCACAGATGTTGCCAAAATTTTCTGATTGTAGCCAAACACTTTCTTCAACAAAGCCAGATTTTAAATTTTAGCCAAATCTTTTTATAGTGAGGGCATCAAGGAGGGCTTGGGGCACGCTCCATCACCCCCGCCAGTAATTCCACCGATGATCAATTGGATAAAGGTCATGCCCGTTCAAAATATACCACTATGAAATCAGGAGATTTTAAGCCTTAGTCAATTGGATAAAGGTCATGCTCATTGGCAGTTATTCGATTATATTGTCGAGAATTGGAATGGTAGAGTTTAAAAAAATGAGACACAGCCAAAAAATGAAATTCGGGCAATCCTTGCGCCACCGCTTTGAGGAAGTGTTGCTGGTCACTCTTATCTTGCTCCAGATTATTGACTTTCTGGAGATTCTTCCTGGGGACCTTGACTTCCTGAAAAAGATCCATTCATGGGTTGTCCTTGGCTATTTGTTCGTGAAAGTCTCGCTCAGCACTATCTTTTTTGGCGTGAGGATGCTTTGGTTCGATCTCTCTATCATCTTCACGTATTTCCTGTTCTTTGCAAAAGACATTACAGCAATTGCCTTCATCGGCCTCGAAGAAGCCCATTGGCTCAGGCCTGTCCTCGAGAGTATCACGAAAAATGCGGTCATTATCGAAAAATATGCATTCATCGCCGCAGCATTGGCACTCCACCCTATAGTATATTATTGTATAAAAAAAGTCAAGATAAAAAAAGATTCGTTTATGGGTATTCTCGGCCAGCATCAGCAAAAAAATGGCATCGTCAGGTTTGGTGCAGTTTTTTTTGCACTTCTTGGTTTTTTCGTCTTCATCTTCAACCTTGCTATGGAATGGCTTGCCATCGCAATAGACGCGCCGATGACAATTCTTGCCATCCTCGTTTATCTTTTTGTTATTATCAGGTACCATAAGCATTTCAGCCAGGATTCTTTGCTCCACAAGATAGGGGATGTAGGTGAAAGGTTCTATGAGAACTTCCTCGGGCTTCTGAAGGTTAAAGAGAAGGTATCTCTTGCAGTAATTGGTATATTAGCCCTCCACACCCTTACCGATGTCGGAAACTTTATCATTCCTTATTTAGTCTCATTAAAAGACTCTTTGTATTTCGGCCAGCTGGGGGGTGCCCATATCCCTTTGCCCCAGCTTCTCATCCAGGACCTCGGCAAAGTTGATTTTCCAGTATCAGCTGCCCTTATAGGCGCCTACCTGGCAAACATTATTGCGATGCTTTTCTTCCTTTTCCTTCCAGCTTTAATCTTCTTCCAGATGATAAAACACAAAAAAATAAAAGGCACAAAGGTGATCCACTCTCTGATATTAGGCTCCCTCCTTGTTGTAGCGGTCTTTCCCGTGTTCAGTATTGAGAGGATAGGCCGGAAAGAGATTGTAGGGGTGGATATCTCGACACAAAGTATATGGGAAACACCCTCATGGATCCAGGATCTCATCCCCGATAAAGCGCAGGCATTGCAGTCGATAATGCTCATCGCGCTCTGGGCAGGAGCGATTATCTTTTTCCTCGAGCATTGGCAGTGGCTGAAAAAAGACTTTTTTGTTTTCACCGTGCTGATAGGATTGCTGTTCTTTGGATATTACATTTTTTATTTTTCTGTAGACATTTTATCCTATTTTTGGGGGCAGATTCCTTTACTGTTCCAATCCGGAGAATTCCTTATCGGATCCTACTTCCTGATGTTTCTGGTCTTGAATGTGCTGTTGTACGCCGGAGGTTATATTGCCTTTTGGTACGAAATTGTTTCGCGGCATTTTTTTTCAGAGTGAAGACAAAAATATCTCTGGAAAGGCTCCCATGGACGCGCTGGGTATGCTTCCAAACGACAAAGAACCCTGATTCAGAGAGTAATGTTGCTGCATGAGCCTGAGAGGGAAACATGATGACGGCAACGCCATTCAGGGATTTCTTAAGGTGGATGAGCAGTCTTCTGTAAAAGTCACGTAAAAGTACAATTCGCCCGCCGGGGGCTGGAAAACTCGCCGAAAGTTTTACCGGTTTATCCCCTTGGTTCACCCACACCGTGCTGTTAAGCCCGTAAGGAACATCGGTGACCAGATAGTAGATAGTATCCTTGGTCTCGAGTGCATCTTGCTGTAAGAGCGAAAAAGTGGTGATTCCATAATGTAGAAGATTTTTTCTAGCCTTCTCGACCATGACTGAATAAAGGTCATACCCGTTGACAGGCAGCCCCATAAGCCCAGCCTCGATAAGTATGCCTCCGCTGCCGCAAAAGATATCGGTGACGCTCCCCTTATGTATTCCTGAAAGGTTGACAAGGCAGCGTGCAAGCGCCGGCTTCAACGAAGTGGGATGGCCCTCTGGCCTCTGGTGGGGATTCCTTCCAGAAAAAGTCCTGTCGATGGAAAACAACAACTTGCCGCAGAATGCCTTATGCCCGTGGATAAAAGCCACAATAAGCGCGTCAGGATGCTTGAGATCAACTTCAGGATTTTCAAGTTTCCGCCAGATGTATCCCGCAAGCTCTTTTTCTGAGGGAGCCAGTCTGCCATCGGGGGCGGAACATCTAAAAACACGGACACAAAAGGTGCCTGTGCAGGCCTTGTTCCAGGAAAACGTGCTGAAGGCAGCAGCAAGCTTGCTGAGTGGGCAGGAAAAGAGAAAAGAATAAACCCCCCTGCAATAAGCCAGCCGATGTGCAAGCCCGGCCTTCCTCGGTGAGACATCAGCCGCCAGAAAATTGCCCTGCAGAAAATAACGCTTCAGATGAAAAAGATGGATAACTTCTCTGGCACTAAGGGCGATATCTTCCCCCGAAAGGTGGAATAAAATGACCATTTTCCCTGAAACGATGAGCTTGAAGTTATAGTTATCGGTATGAGCCTGGGAAGTATGAAATAAGGACACCCGACCAACACAACAATTTTCTTAGATTATCACAACCCATTCAATCAAGGTTAACACAATCGCCCAATTCTCCAAAAATTCTCAAGAATAAAGTTTTGATTTGTGATAGTACTGGGGATAAAAATAAGCGATAGGTTTATAATAAAAAAAGATAAAGGGCAGGTGATGAAATGGAAATCGACAATCGCTTTCGGGGCGATATTGCTTTTATTTCTTTTCCAAGTTGACCTTTTTGTGGTAAAGACATTTGACAAGCCAGATATTTCCTGTGTAGTTGATGAGGATTGTACGATTTCCGGCAACATTTATGCGGGATGTGGGTTTTTTTCTGGATTTTATACCTGTCCTACGTTTGCCCATAACAAGAAGTGGAAATTTTATGAACCACTAATAAAAAGAATTTTTGCTATCCAAATAGTTGAAACGGGACTCCCTGCATGTGTAAATAAAACCTGCATAGAATGCCCGCCATTTAGCCAACCACAAACAGGAAGATGTGCACTGGTTTTTTCGAAATTTATAAAAGATACATTTGAGGGTAAAAATATAAGTAAAATTTCAAAGGGTATTCGCGAAAGGGGGATTTGTGAGAATATTACTGATTTGGCAATGAAGACAGAGTGCCGGGAGAACTTTAGATTCGTTTTTGAAGGATAGGGGAGTCTGGTTTTGTAACCCAAATTAGGATTACCTTCGTTTTTTCCTGAGGTTATCCCATGATTCTCTCCTAAGATTAGTTTAAACAGGATCCTAACGCTCAATCGATGCAGCCGCACCCTTTTTCAGCAACATTTATAAACACTCCCTATCTTCTCACCTTCCGAAAAAAATAGGGTGTACTTAAGTTCATTAGGTACATAGGAAAAGCCTGAAAAGATGCCTTTTCAGTACTCTCCGGAGATTGAGAATTCTACGGATTAGGCTTCAGCAAAAGGCTTTTTTATTTTATAGCAAACGCAGTAAATTTCCATGAATAGGTATTGCGTTTGCTATATTGAACAAACTTAACAATCTTTACGAATATAAAGTTTGTTAGCTATATCACCGGAAGGCTTCCTGTAAAAAGCCTGAGACCATGCCGTCAAAACACGCACCAAGAAAAGGATCGATGCAGTTTTATCCTAGAAAGAGGTCTAGTCATAAGCATCCAAGGATAAGGTCATGGGCCCCTCACGCCGAGCCGAAGCTGCTTGGGTTTGCCGGTTATAAGGTTGGCATGACCCATGCGCTGATTGCCGACAAAAGGCAGTTCTCCCAGACGAAAGGGGCAAGCATAGCGGTGCCCTGCACCGTCCTCGAATGTCCCCCCTTAAAGGCTTTTTCTCTCCGGTTTTACAAGACGACTGACAAAGGATATCTTCCGATTGCTGATATGCTGGGCAGTTCTCTCGACAAGAGCCTGGAGCGTTCCATGCCGTTGCCGAAGAGCCCTAAAAAGGCGCTTGATCAGATTCCTGAGTTTGATGATGTCGTCGTCCTGGTCCACACTTCCCCCGGAAAGACGGGCATTGGCAAGAAGATGCCGGAAATATTCGAAATCTCTGTTGGCGGCACCAAGGAGCAGAAATTGGCTTATGCAAAAAGTATTCTTGACAAAGAGATTAATGTGTCAGACATTTTTAAGGCAGGGATGCTGGTTGATGCTCATGCTATCACCAAGGGAAAAGGTCTCCAGGGCCCGGTAAAGAGGCACGGTATTACCTTGAAGCAGGCGCACAGAAAGCAACGACCTATCTATTGGAGGGTGTTTCCCGCTTTGTCTTTTCAATTTTACTTTCCCGGTACGCCCAAACAAAAAGCTGCTGGTGGAGCAGCCCAACATTAGTTTCATTAATGGATAGTTGAGAGAGGATTGGTTCATCAGGAGAAAAAAGATGGAAGTCACAGTCAAAGCAAAGGACGGTAGCGATAAAGGAAAGATTATGCTGCCTGAGCAGTTTCACGAGCAGCTGAGGCCCGACCTCGTCCAGAGGGCAGTGTTAGCTTTGCAGTCTCATCGGAGGAAAGCATATGGTACCTCGCCCCTTGCAGGAAAGCGTGCATCAGCAAAATTGTCAAGGCAGAGGCGCTCGTACAAAGGGTCTTATGGTTTAGGGATCTCACGTGTCCCAAGAAAAATAATGAGCAGGAGGGGGCGCAGGTTGAATTGGGTCGGTGCTTTTGCCCCAGGCATGCGGGGAGGCAGGAGGGCACACCCCCCAAAGGCTGAAAAGATATGGTGGCAGGACATTAACAAGAAAGAGAGAAGAAAATCACTGCGCTCGGCCATTGCCGCATCGGTCATGAAAGATATCGTTGCGCAGCGCGGCCATAAGATTCCCCCCTCATTTCCATTCATCCTCGATGCTTCGATCGAAGAAATACAGAAGACAAAGATGATCCTTGATTTCCTTAGAGTGGCAGGATTCGATGAGGAGCTTGCACGCTCGAAGATAAAGAAGGTGAGGGCAGGGAAAGGAAAGGCTCGTGACAGGAAATATAAAAAGAGGAAAGGTATCCTGTTTGTTGTCGGAAAGGACTGCGGGTTATTGCATGCGGCAAGGAATATTCCTGGAACTGATGTTTGTGTGGTTGGAGATCTTAATACTGAGTTGCTTGCGCCGGGAGGAGCTCTTGGAAGGGTTACCCTCTGGACAGCTTCAGCGGTCGAAAAGATGGAGAAGGAAAGATTATTCCTGTGAACATGAAAATCAACTATCCTCTGGCAACTGAAAAGGT
>JACPBU010000121.1 GCA_016180165.1 Candidatus Woesearchaeota archaeon
GGGGATATCGGAGGAGCTGATAAAATTTATATCCTCTGTGGGCTCTACCCCGGACAAAGCGCTGGTGGTCTTTTGCTGTGGCCGAGGAAATAATGGCGCGACTTGAGAAGGAGGGATTCTCTTGTCAACTTTCCGACAGCGTCTAAGCGATGGTGGAAGAAACACTCATGGAATTGGTCAAAAAGAGCCTGAATTTCGGAAAGAAGACTGATAGTATCTTTTCCCACATTGACCGATTTCTGGCTTTCTAAAAACTTATAGCAGTGCTCACAGCATCGGTCAAGGGCAAGAACAAAATGGAGCAGGATCTGGTAAAAATCCCTGTCCCGGTAATGGACATGGTTTTTATTGATGAGTCGCTTGCAATAGGCATCAAGTTGAAGGTGTTTTTGCGTCTGTTGCTGGATTAACCCGGCATGGGGAAACACGCCCTGCCTGAGATCCTGGGCAATGACGGAAAGATTTTCTTTCGTCAAGAAGAATATGCGCCGCATCACCATGGTAAACTTCTCACCTGTCGGCTCAGTAACATTTTCCAGAATCCAATAGCCATCCTCCTTGCTTATCACCTCAAGCCCCAAAAGAACAGTGTTCAGGCACTGCTGGATATGCTCTCCCTGCTCCAGGTCATTCAACCGAATTCTCATTTTATCCAATCCAGCCCTATAGAGATTGAGAAGAATATAGCGGATGAATTCATTATCTAGGGAGCGAACATCAATTTCAAGCTCCTCCCGAGGCCCCTGTTTTGGGACGGGTGAAAGGATAAGATTTTTCTTCACTTCAAAAGTATCGATTTCATCTCCTGCTTTGATTCCGAACTTCTTTGCCCACTTAGCCGGAAGGCTTATAGTTAGTGTTGAGGTTCCATGCCTCACAACTTTACGTATCATATCTGGTGTAAAAAACACCAATTATTTAAATCTTTCCAAATGTAACCACTATTTACATAATATGGTTACTGGTTGCCAAAAAGATTTATACTGGTTTTCTTTATCCAAACTCATGAATTTTAATATCGGAATTTCTGGAGGGGATTTTCATGAAAGCAACTTTAGAGAGTGAAGTAACTGGCGGGCATTCAGGCAGGATTGATACAGCGTTCGACATGGGAAATAGCTCTGAGCCAGCAGTTATTATGGGTGGCGCAAGCGGCATCGGAGCAGCGTGTGTTGAGATATTTGCAAGGCACAACCATCCTGTGCTCATCGGCGACAGGAACCGTGAACTGGGGATGGAAGTTGCGAAAAGATATGGAAATACGGAGTATCGTCATGTCAATGTCTTAGATCGTGGCTCTATCGAAGCATTTGCAGGCTTTGTCGATGAATGGGGCGGCATCAACCATCTTGTTTACACTCCTGGCGGGCCTTCAAAAGACGAGCTTGATGCCGAAAAAGGGAAGAAAAGGAATGGAAAGCCAATCCACCCCATCTTTGACATTTCCGAGGCATCTATCGATTATGCTGTTGCACTTAATTTTCTGGGCTATGTTCGCGCTATCCAGGAGCTGGGCCCTATCATGCTTAACGCTGATGGAACCCGCAGCATATGTGGAATAACTTCGATCAACAAATTGGGGAAATACGGGCTTGCGATTTATTCTGCCATGAAGAATGCAATGGGAGCATACAGTATTGTTGCAGCAAATAAGCTTGGGCCAAAAATAAAGGTAAATACTGCTGCCCCCGGAAGCACCATAACGCCAGCAACTATTGCAGAAGTCATGGATTTTAAAGCTGTTGCTGCCAAAACAGGGCTTTGGCGTGTTACAAAGCCGGAAGATGTTGCAAGAATGGTATATGAATTAGCAACAAACCCTGCTGTGAGCGGCCTTTCAGTTGTTGTTGATTCACTGCAGTTCCTTGCGGAAGACAGGTCGAGGTACGAGGGGATTGAGCCGAAGAATATGCCAACCAAAAATAAGAGGTGGCATAAAAAATAGCTGGAGGCCGTGCATTGGGCATCATCATCTGCATACTATATGCGCCTATCCAATTTTGCGGACGCCATTAACAAATTAAAGGCATCAGGCTGTCAATAAATGTCCAACAGATGTCTATAGCATAGGGCAATAACTTCCAGTTGCTATGCACAGTTAGTGTGAGCTATACTCGCGAACAAAAATAATTGAACATTAGTTGTTCGCTCGTAATAAGCAAGGGACATTATCTATTGCTCAAATGTTTGTGTCCCTTGCTATATAAACTTCAAGATGGCAAAACTAAAAGTTGGCATTATAGGATGCGGCAAATTTGCCTATAACCATCTCGCTGCGATCAAATCTCGTGACGATGTTGTGCTTGCTGCTATCTCCGATAAAAATGAAGATGCCCTTCGGCATTTTAGCGATAAGGCTGGACTGCATCAAGAAGATGCATACACGGACTATCATCAGATGCTTTTGAGGGGCGATTTAAATATTGGAGCTGTTGTAACGCCCCCTTCCCAAACATTTGGAATTGCAATCGATTGCCTGGAGCACGGTTTGCATACCTTCCTGGAGAAGCCTGTTGCGCTTAGTCTTCAGGATGCCGATAAGCTTGGTATAGCTGCGGATTCTGCAAGTCAAAAAAGCATTGTTGCAATGGTTGATTTCATCTATCGTGCTGAGCCAGGTTTCTGGAAATTACATGAGCTTGTCAGGGACGGTGCAATAGGGCATCCGATCAGCGCAAAATTCCTGAAGATGAATGAAGTTAATTATGACCCGAAGTTCGAAATGTCTTTCCAGAGCAACTATTTCGCATACAAAGTAGGCCCAAATTTTATGTCAGGCTCCCATTATGTGTTTATGGTTTGGATGTTAAACCGTTTAGCGGGGCCCCATAAAGTCCATGGTTTTGGCCATAAATACAAAGATTGGTATTTGGCAAGCAACGATGATTACAACAGGCTTAATTTTCAGGATAATTTTAGCGCCGATATTGGCATCGCCTGGCTTCCAACAGGGGACAGAGAAACAAAAACATACCATCACTTCGTTGAGATCATGGGTATTGAGGGAACGCTGCGCTACGATCCCGAAAATGAAGTGGTAAGGCTTCACAGGCCAGGAGAAGAAGAAAAAGCCTGGGAAACCCCTAAAGGCAGCCGCCTGAAAAATATGTGGGGGCTGCTTATTGGCTCCATTAACGGCAATCAACCTGAGCTTTTCCCTGACGTTACTGTCAGCAGGTCAGTTCTTGACGTCTGCATCCAAATGAATGATAAGATAAGCCAAAACACCTCACCATGAAACCGCTCTATGTCCTCAGCAGGCATGCAGTATATTCCGGAAACGGAAGTGTTGTTGACAGCTTGGCAAGATATCTATATGATCTGCATGTGCCAGTCGATGTTGCAGTCACTTCTCCAGACGGTGTTTCAGTAATTCCAGCCGATCTACAGAGGGAAAAACATCTCCAGGAAAGGCTGAAGGCAGCAGAGCATAAGACACTTGATGATTTTCTCGAACATTCTCAGCCATATGACATCGTCCATGCCCACTCGATGGCCAGTGATGATGCTTTGCTTGCGATTGTGGAAACACTGAAGCGCAAAGGCGCAGGTATTGTAAGCACTATCCACATCAATCATGCACAGGAATATGGCAGCCTAAGGAGGCGGTTTGAGGAGCTCCATGAGGCGGAAATATTAAAGGAAGCCAAACATTTTATCAAAGCATGTTACAAAGATGATGCTTCGTTTGATGAGAGATTTGGGCAGCTCGTGCGTGCTTGGGTTGAAGGATTTTTAAAGGTTATCAGAGAAGGTGAACCAAGGTTAAAAGAAGATCTTGTCAATTATAGCTATCAATCGAGGCTTTTGAGGCTTAGTGACCATGTCATCCATTTAACAAGATATGGCCGAGAGATGGCAGAATTTTTTTACGGAGATGAGTTGAGGGGGATACCCAATCCTCCGATTGGAAACGGCATCTCAATAATCCCGGCTGATAGAAGCCCCCCAATGAGGAAATCCCCTTCCGGAACAATTACCCTGCTGTATGATGGCAGGATTTCGACGGAAAAGGGCGTTGTTGAGCTTGCAGAGGCATTTCTTGAAGTTGTAGAAAAACATGATGATGTCAGGATAATCTTCCATGGCGATGGCGATCAGCAGCAGGTTATCCGGGAAAAACTGGAGCCATATTCTGACAGGGCAACCTTTGTCCCCTATCACGGCCCATTCAATACTGGTGCTGAATTACTGACAGATGGTATATCAATCCGTAATTATTTAATGCTGAATTCCGACCTTATGGTCGTGCCCAGCCATAGTGAAACCTTTTGCCTTGCTATTGCAGAAGGAATGCACCGCAAGATTCCAGTTCTTGCAAGTGACATAAGGGTCTTTAAGGAGATATACAAGGATTTTGTTCTTATGTTTGAGCGGGGCAACGTCGAATCCCTCGCTGAAAGCATTGAAAACTTCCTGCAAAGCCCAAACAGCCCAGCTGCTCAGGCAATGGTTAACAGAGCCTACGAATTCAGCTTCAAATTAGCATGGGAGCGAATAGCAAGGAAGCACATTGCCCTATACAATTATGTTATTGAAATTGATGAGGTGAGGAGACAGGTTTAATGAACTTTTTATTTATTCCATCTCTCCGGGTTATCAAGATACTCAAGCGTCAGTTTAAAATTCTCTTCATCGACCTTGCCTTTCTTATGCATGTAGTCAAGGAGCTCCTTCAGGGTGATGAGCGAATGGAGCTCCAAACCCTCATCAGCAAGCATCGCCTTCCCTCCCTGCTCCCGGTCAAGGATGACAATCACATCTTTGACAGCTGCCCCTTCATTCTTGAGCCCTTCCACAAAGACAAATTTTGACCGCCCGTCGGTTATCATATCATCGACAAGGACAGCTACCTGCCCTTTTTCCAGGTTGCCTTCGACAAATGAATTTGTCCCATAACCCTTGGGCCTTTTCCTGACATAGACCATAGGAATCAGGCCTTTTATTGCAATTCCCGCTGCGATGGGAATTCCTGCAGTCTCGGCTCCAGCGACAATATCTGCATTAAGTCCCTTGACCATCTCTGCAAGCTTCTCAGAGATGAGCTCGAAGGGTTTTGGATAGGAAGGCAGTTTCCTGATATCGACATAGACGGGGCTTTTCCTTCCCGAGGATAAGGTAAATAATCCGAACTTGACCACTTCTGCGTCAATCAAAGCATCTGCAACCTCTTTGTCCATTGTCTCACCACTCCTCGCTTGTTTTTTATCTATACTTACGGACAATAATTATTATACAATTGTTGTCCGTTCGTAATAAGCAAACGACATACTTTTGTCTAAATATTTGTGTCGTTAGCTATATATTCACTTTTCCCACACATCTTGATGGGGTTTTCATCAAATAGCAAATCATGTAAAATATTGAACTTTTGCGAGATTTGCTATCATAGTAGATCCCACATACAAATGTTCAAGTATTGGTGCGATTTACGAAAACTTGTTGATGTTGCTATTTTGGGATTTCTGAGCCCCCATCAACACTCTTATCTTCACCCCCAATCTCCTCTTCCTTATCCACCATCTCCTCTTCCTTATCCACCATCTCCTCTTCCTTATCCACCATCTCCTCTTCCTTATCCACCATCTCCTCTTCCTTATCCACC
>JACPBU010000122.1 GCA_016180165.1 Candidatus Woesearchaeota archaeon
AAAGAACCCTGCGGGCTTTAGCCCGTTGATGAATTTCCGATTAATCCCGAGCACGTTTTGAGCAAGAACCCTGCGGGCTTTAGCCCGCAGTAGTTTAGTTCCAACGGTGATGGCTAAATTCCGACGATTTAAAAGGTGTTATGATCTTGTGGAAAGTGCAGCCACATAAACAATTAACTCATCGCCTGCCAGATGCTTGTGAAAAAGCTGTAGCCGTCAAAACCCCTTAAGGGGATCATGTTGAAAATCGCGAGGAAGAGGTTGATCTTTCCCAATGGGCCAATGATGGGGTAATATCTCCTGTGGAGAAGATTGTATTTAACCACTGCTTTTGCAGCAAGCCATAAAAAGAGGTTAACCAAAGGGCCGGCTATAGAGACGATGGCAGATTCTAATGGCGGGAGAGGGGTATGCGCAACATAGCCTCCGACGAAAAACAGCAACGGGAAGTTAATCATCTTGAGGAACAGGACAAGGGCATACCATCCATAAGGGGCATGGAGTGTTGCCATCGCACCAAAAGCAATCGCTGCGACCTTATGGGCTAACTCGTGGAGGACAACTGCAGGGGCAGCTATCAAGGCTGCATGCTTCACATTCTCCCACCATTGAGCTTTTTGGTAATATTTGAGGGGGTCATAATCCTCTGTTGGCTTTTTCTTAAATACATCTGAGAAGATATAGCCGATAGCGAAAGTCATTATTACAATGTCAAGGATTTCCCGGATAGTGATAAAGGGCATAATAGTTTAGTATTGGCGAGATTTTATAAATGTTTGGAAATGTTTTTTTGATTGAAACAGCCTTAGCTTAAGCGAAGGCAAGAGCTGCTTGAGAACTTTTAAGCACTATCGATAGATTTTTATCTACCTGTGAAGGGAGAGGTTTTATGGCCGTATTATATGATATCCTGCTCATCGTTGCGATGCTTCTCTTTTCTATCGGCAAAGTGATTGACAAGAAGCTGCTGCATAGCATCCCTTCCATACAGTTTACCTTATTAACATTCCTTGTTGATTTTGCCGTGGTCTTTCCATTGGTCTTCTTTATCGAATTGCCATCCTTCCCGGCTCTTGCCCTCATTGCTTTGGTGGCTGCGCTTTCGTGGATCACTGAAAACCTTTTTTACAGGGGGGTGCAGCTCGATGAGCTCAGCAGGGTGTCTCCCTTTGAGAAATTTACTGTGCTCTTTGCTATCCTGTTTGGATTCCTATTCCTCAATGAAAGGCTTGGGGCTTTTCAATATCTTGGGGCATTCACACTTGTGGCAGGAGGTTTTTTGATATCTTTTGAGAAGCCCATAAATCATATTGGCAGCTTTCTCCTGCACAACAAGGGGATATTTTTTGTCCTGCTTTCGAGCATCATGTCAGGCATAATCAATTTTTTCAGCAAATTCATCCTTGACCTTTTTGTGGGGTTTATGGCGCTGTTATTCTTCCGGAAATTATTCTCGGCCCTCATCGCCCTGCCCTTAGCCAGGAAACCGATCGCCCTCAAGAAATGGGGAATCTTTACCGTCTCAAAGGTATTAGCTATGGCAGGCATGCTGCTCTATTTTTTTGTGCTTTCAAAACAGGAATTGAGCCTGACCGTGCCTTTCCTGGCAATCCAGCCACTTTTTATAGCATTCCTGGGAAAGCATTTTCTCGATGAGAAGGTAAAATTACTGAGGATTTTAGGCTTGATCCTGATTGGAGCGGGTTATATTCTCGTGAAAATTGTATAACATCAGAAATTTCCTCTGCCTCATCACAATCATGGGAACCTTTTTCTCCTTCAATTGCCGCTTGAGAAGCTGGTCGAGCGTGGCAACAACATGTTTGCCCCTCTCTGCCAAAGCGAGGATAATTTCGTCAACATGGCCGTTTACGCTGCCCTGGCTGGATGACTTCAACACCTCAATATCCTTTGCTCTTATCAGCTGAAGGGCAAGTTTTGCTGCTTCCTTGTTTTTACCTCTCTGGGAATGGAAGATATGGCCAAGCTCGTCAAGAGTCTTATCGATAACCGCCAGCCCATACTTGAAGTGGCAGATCCGCTCTATCTCTGAGAATATGTCAATATGGAATTGGGCTGGCAGGAGCAGAATGTTGGTGTCTAAGATTATTTTTATCATGAATGCCTAAGCTTTTCTTCTGCATTTAAAACTGTTACCCTTGTACGCAGGGCTGCCTCCGGAGCGACAGAAACAGAATCAATATGGTGCTGGACCAGAAACTCGGTAAAGGCAGGAATTGAGGCTGCTTCGCCGCAGATGCCTAT
The DNA here is from genome assembly GCA_016180165.1 of Candidatus Woesearchaeota archaeon. Lineage (GTDB taxonomy): Archaea > Nanobdellota > Nanobdellia > Woesearchaeales > JACPBV01 > JACPBV01. The sequence goes on from JACPBU010000122.1 coordinate 2,266, forward strand.
CTTCCTCTTATGGGATTTTGCCTTGTTGATGACTGAGGCAATCAATACTTTGACCGCTTCGTTCCGCTCGTCGTAGATATGGCTGACCAGCTCAGAGTCCCGATCAAGGCCGAGCGTCAATTGGGTAAGGTCATTTGAGCCGATGCTGAATCCATCAAAAAGCTCTGCAAACTGCTCTGCAAGGATGACATTGGAAGGTATCTCACACATAACATACACCTCAAGATGGTTCTTGCCACGCTTCAAACCATGCTTTCCCAACTCTCCCATCACCTTTTTTCCTTCCTCGACTGTCCTGCAGAATGGGATCATAATCTTAAGGTTGACCAGGCCCATCTCATCCCTGACTTTTTTCAGGGCTATGCATTCCAGCGCAAAAGCTTCCTTGTAATTCTTCGCATAATAACGGGAAGCCCCTCTCCAGCCAATCATCGGATTATCTTCCTTCGGCTCAAAGAGATGCCCCCCGATAAGGTTTGCATATTCGTTGCTCTTGAAGTCGCTCATCCTCACGATGACCTCCTTTGGGTAAAAAGCTGCTGCGATCATTGCGACACCCTGAGCAAGCTTTTCTATAAAAAACTGTTTCTTGTCTTTGAAGCCTATCGTCAAGGCATCAATCTGCTTTTTCACTTCCTGATCCTTAAGCTCATGGTAGTGGAGCAGAGCTTTTGGATGTATCCTGATGTATTCGTTGATGATAAATTCCTCCCGTGCGAGCCCAACACCATCGTTGGGGATGAAGCTGGACTCAAAAGCCTGTTCGGGATTTCCCAGGTTGAGCATGACTTTTGTCAATGGGCTTTTCAGGCTGCCAAGCTTATGAGAGACCACCTTGAAGCGGACATAACCGTCGTAGACAAAGCCAGTCTCGCCTTCTGCGCAGCTGATGGTAACCTTTTGGCTGGGCTTTATCTTTTCTGTCGCGTTGGAGGTCCCGACAACACAGGGGATGCCGAGCTCACGGGAGATGATCGCAGCATGGCATGTCCTTCCGCCCCTATTTGTGATAATCCCTGAGGCCTTTTTCATCACCGGCTCCCAGTCGGGGTCGGTCATCTCAGTCACCAGAATATTTCCATCTTTAAATTGGCCGATATCAGCTGTGTGCCTTATTACCTGTGCCCTCCCCTGGCCAATCTTTGAGCCAACGCTCTTTCCTGTCACCAAGATAGGCTTCCTCTCAACAATGCGGTATTCTTCAAGAACAGAGAAGTCTTTCTGGCTCTGGACTGTTTCTGGCCTTGCCTGGACGATAAACAGCTGTCTTGTCTTCCCGTCCTTTGCCCATTCCATGTCCATCGGCCTCTGGTAGTGGCTTTCAATGACACACGCCCATCTTGCCAGCTTGAGAGCCTCCTCATCACTGATGATATATGATGACCTTTCGGCGAAAGATGTCTCAATATTTTTTGTAGTCTCTTTTGAACCCTCGTTGCTATACACCATCTTGAGCTTTTTGTCCCCTAAATTTTTGCTGAGTATCGGCCTGAAACCCTTCATCAATGTCGGCTTGTGGATGTAGAACTCATCAGGATTTACCCTGCCCTGCACTATATTCTCACCCAACCCCCATATGCCGTTAACCAGCACAACGTCCTTAAATCCAGTCTCTGTGTCAATTGAGAACATGACTCCTGAGCAGGAAAGGTCAGAGCGCACCATGAGCTGGACCCCGATGGAAAGGGCAACCTTAAAGTGGTCAAATCCCTTGTCGATGCGGTAGTGGATAGCGCGGTTGGTGAACAACGAGGCAAAACATCTCTTGCAGGACTCAAGCAATGCTGACTCGCCCCTGATGTTGAGATAGGTGTCCTGCTGGCCGGCAAAAGAGGCATCGGGAAGATCCTCTGCTGTTGCTGAGCTTCTCACAGCGACGTCAACATCGCTGCCATACTTTCTACAGAGCTTCCGATAAGCGTCAATAATGGCAATGCGCAGGGCAGGAGGGAGCTCTGCAGCCATCAGAGCCTGCCTCACCTCATGGCCACCCTGGGCAAGGCTTCTTGCATTTTCGGGGTTTGTCTTTTTTAGGATAGCGCGGATCTTAGCGTCGAGAGCCTCCTCGTGGAGAAAGTAACGGTATGCATGGGCAGTGACCGCAAAACCGAAAGGGATATTGACTCCTTTTTTTGTGAGCTTTTGGTACATCTCGCCAAGAGAAGCGTTCTTGCCGCCAACAAGAGGGACATCAAGGTTGTTAATCTCATCAAACCAGAGAATAAATCTGTCTGCTTTATGCATGCCTAACCTCTTTTTATTTAATTTTTATGGGAAGTATTTTATAAAGATTGTGCTTTTGGCAAGGGGTGGGAAAAAACAAACTTTTGAATTCGTGGAAGGAACGGAATATTGCCAAAGATAAACGGCTGCTCAAAGCCTTTTTGGCGGTGCCCAGGGAACTTTTTATCAACAGTCCTGATGTTGAGGATGCTTACGAAGACAAGCCCAGGCCCATCGGCGAAGGGCAGACTATCTCTCAGCCTACGACGGTGATGCTCATGACCGAGGCTTTAGAGGTTAAGCCCGGGCAAAAGATTCTGGAGATCGGTGCCGGGAGCGGATGGCAGGCCGGGATATTGGGGAAGATGGCTGGGAGAAAGGGGAAAGTTGTTTCGGCCGAAATTATCCCTTCACTTGCAAAGACGGCGAGCGAGAATCTTAAGAAAGCAAAGATAAAAAATGTGCGGGTTGTGTTGCGGGATGGAAGCAAAGGTTTTTCGGAAGAAGCACCTTTTGACAGGATCCTTGTGACTGCGGCATGCCCTGAAATCCCTCAGCCTTTGATTGGGCAGCTTAAAGTTGGAGGTATTTTAGTGGCTCCAGTCGGGAAGCTCGGCGCCGTGCAGACGATGGTGAAACTGCGGAAAAAAAAGCATGGGGTTGAGCGAGAGGAGCTTGGGGAGTATCTGTTTGTGCCGATGAGGGGGGAGTGGGGGTTTGCGTAAAAATCCTATCTCAAGATATCTTTCAGTTCCCGGAGTATATCCTCTCTATTCTTTTCGACTTCAACCTTTTTTTTGGTTCTCCAAAGAAATCCAAAAGCTTTTCCTTCCTGTTCAATTACCTTATATCTTTTGAGGCCGTAACAATTGAAAATTTCTGACCACAGAATGCTGCCCCTTTCGAACTTTTCGATTGCCTCAATGATAAACCCTAACCAGCCCCTGTGCTTCGTAAGGATTTCACATACTTTTTTTTCAGGGATGTGCGCCGCGCAAAAAGGGTTGGTCACAATGTTATGGTGCCACTGCTCAAATTCTTTTTGTGTTGCTGCTTGTCGTATGAACGGAAGACCCTCGTCCAACAATGTACGG
>JACPBU010000123.1 GCA_016180165.1 Candidatus Woesearchaeota archaeon
ACCGGGCAAACAGGAAATCAATGCATCCTTCCGGGGATGGAAGTGGTCAAGAAAAGAGATGTCTGCTTAGACAATCCAGATACAGAACAATGCGCGCTGGTGAGCAGCATCAGCAGCCATTATACTTACACCGACATTCTCAACATTACCGACTCAGAGTCCGCAATTGAAGGAGTTCCATTGACATTCCTCTATGCCATCGAAAACAGGGCTCCCGCAATTGGTTTTGTTCCAGAGCAGAAATTCCCAGCCGACACGGAATACTTCCTTACTTTTATTGCAAGAGACCCCGATGAAGACACTCTCACCTACACATTAGATGAGGATTATGATGAGCTTTCTTATGCATATACTGCAGATCAGGATGGCAATGGTGTCTTTACTGATGAGGGTGGCGCCTCTTCTGGTGATTATAGCCTTAAGATCCGTGTCACGGACGATGAAGGCTTGTTTGACGAGCAGGAATTCAATTTGAAGATTGAGGATTAGGGAGAAGGAAAACAAAAGGGGTCGTTATCGAACTCTCCCCCTAAGGGCACCAGATTTATAGTAAATCACCGAAATTCTCGAAAATCCAAAAGGTGATTTACTATACTAGAAAATCTCGCAATATTTCGATAATTAACGAGATTTGCTATTAATCAAAACTTATTTAAACCTCACCTTCTTTCCAGCCCCTATGGCGCAGGACAGGATCACGATGCCCTCAGGGATGGGCGGCATTGTGCGTTATTTCGATGAATACAAAAGCTCGATTGAATTTAAGCCCGGGCACGTCATGGTGATGTGCGGCACAGTCATCGTTCTGATGTTCTTTCTATATGCATACGGCAATAGGCTTTTGGGGTTGGCATAGCTATGTTTCCAGGCATGGACAGGAGAATGATGCAGCAGGCTATGAAAAAGCTTGGCATGCAGCAGGAGGAGATTCCCGCAACCCAGGTGATTATCAGGCTGCTGGATAAAGACCTTATCATCAGCAATCCCCAGGTGGCAAAAGTTACCGCAATGGGCCAGGAGACTTTTCAGGTCGTCGGAGAGGTTGAAGAGCATGCCTCAGACGGTGTCTCAGAAGAAGCCCCTGCTGCCCCCGAAGAAGCCTCCGCCATCTCCGAAGAAGATATTGCTGTGGTGCAGGAGCAGGCCAAAGCAGGCCGGCAAGCTGCTATGGGTGCGCTGCAGAAGCATAATGGCGATTTGGCAGCGGCAATCGTTGAATTGCAGGGCGCTCACAAATAATTGGGGGCTTTGGACAGCCATGATTTTGTGCGGATGCAAAGCGGCTCTAAGGGATTTGGCTGTTTTAATACATTCAAAGTCTTCAATACATCATCTCATTATGCGCCGGGATTTTAGAAATTTCCCTAAAACTACTGCGGGCTAAAGCCCGCAGGGTTCTTTCCTATCCCGAGCCTAAAAACCTATTTGCAGGGGCAAATCCCTCCTAATTTATCCAAATCTGCCCAAGAATAAGAAAATTATTTAAACCTCAGTCCCTATCGGCATCAAGATGGATGTTATTGCTAAGTTGCAGGCAGAATCTGCAAAGAGGATGAATATCGCTGACCACATGTTTTCAGTCACATACCCCATGGTGAAAGACCCTAAGCTTCTGATGACTGTCCTTGATAATATGTTTCTTGCCTTTACTCATGCCATGCAGGCTCTGCTTGCCTATGAGCGCACCTTCAAGAGGGTCCCCCCATATCAGGATACCTTTGTTTCTCAGTTCAATGCGTTTAAGGCAAAAGTCATGCCGAGGTATGCCCTCGATGCAAAGATCATCTCTTCCATGCAGGAGGTTCGTGAGATCCTCACTCAGCACAAAAAAAGCACAGTAGAATTTATCAAGGATGATACCCTTGCCATCTGCTCAGAAAACTACCGCACCCAGACAACCATTTCCTCATCGAAGATAAGGGAATCTCTTGCCGGTGCAAAAAGATTTATAGGTGCAATAGATACCATTATTATGCAGCAGAAGGAACTATTCGAGAAAGAGGCAAAAGGTGCACATGGAAGAGTCATTTGAAAGCGCGTTGGATGAAGTGAAGAGGGCTGAGCACCTCTACTATGTAAGCCTGAAATACACGAGGACAGTTGATGTGATTAAGAGCACCCTGGAAAGGCTTTCGAATGCATTAGAGTTCATGTTTATCACCCTCTTGCTCTATGCCAAAAAGAAAAAAAAGGTGAAGGAAATACCCGAAAGCCCCATCCTGAAGGTCAAAGAGCTGGAGAAAGGCAATTGGTTTCCGGAGATGGATGTGAACAGCCACATCCAGCTTTACTATCTCATGAGGAAAGTGCTAAGGTCGCCTTTCGGCAGGCTTGAGGAATACCGGAGGCATGTCACCATGGTCGCGAAGACCGACGAAGGCGAGAAGCGCATTGACATCGATGTCTGCGGCGAATATTACCAAAAAGTCTTTGAATTCCTCAAGCTGGTAAAAGCCCAGATACAGCAATAAGCCATTGTGGTTGGCAATACAAGCCCTATAGCAGCCGATTCAAACCCTTACCTCCGACGCTCCGACGATGCCAAAAACTGACTACGAGACCCTCCTCAGGACAGGGTTCAGGAAGAAAGGCCACCATGCCCTTGCAGCAATAGCTCATCAGGACAATGAGCCCATGTTCAGGTACATGGACGAGCTGCTCTACTGGATTCTGCTTATCATCGCCATCGTCGGCAACCTTATCATCTCCATCATCCTGATTCCTTTCCTCCTTTCGTTTAAGAATATCCCTCTTTATTTCACCGTCATGCTCATGGCCATGCTCTTCGGCTATCTTTTTGACCTCCTGCTGCGGGACGTCCAAAGCACAGGCAGGCAGTATGTGGTGCCATGGCTCTTCATCCCGACGATAGCTGTCATCGACATGTATTACATGGTGACTTTTGCCAACTTCATCACAACCTCATTAAACCTTCCTGCCAGGATCCACAACCCATTCGCATTAAGCTTTGTTTATGTCATAGCATTCAGCCTTCCCTATGCCGTCCATAATCTCCTTCTCAGCCAGGAAAAACAAATGCCGGCGGTGGCCTGAATGAAGCAAAAAAACTTTTTGAGAGTAAGCCTTAGTTCATCTAAAGGCGGGAAAAAACGTGCCCAGGGAATGCCCCTTAACATAATCATCATCGCTCTTATTGTCCTCGTTGTTTTAGTAGTTATCTGGCTTATCTTCTCCGGCAAGATGAAAGACTTTGGCATTAACTTAGTCAGCGAAAAAAGCAAGCAGGACAAGTTTGTGAAAGACGAACTGCCCAAGGCGTTTGGATTTCCTCCAGATACAAAGGCTGTTCCACCAGCAGCCGCCCCCCCCCAGCCAACCAAATAGTATAGATATAGGTGGCTGATAAGACATAACTTCAGAGGCATTCAAAAGGACAACCCTCTCCCCGTCTGCGCCAGTAGCAGTGTTTTTGCTCGAAAATCCCAACAGCATCGGCGAGGCGAGGGCGGGACCGCCCTCCGTGCCGAAGGCAACGGAAGCTTTTTTCCCCCCTGCGGGGTGCCCGAGCATGGCAAAATTTTCTCAGCAAAAATTTTGACAGTCGAGCCCTTCGTTGTTGGGATTTTCTAATGCTGCCAAATTCAGGCTTTCCACCCAAATATTTAAATATCCCCTCATATAAAAAACACCATCACTATGAAAAACCCATTAAAACCCAAAAGAGGCGAAGCATTGCCATTGAACGTCATCATCATCGCCCTCATTGTCCTTGTCGTTCTTGTCGTTATTTGGCTGATATTCACAGGAAGAATTGGAGTGTTTTCCACCGGAATCAAAAACGCTGAAACAAACTTCCCCGCTACTGAAGCTGATATCACTGGAATTCCAGTTAACCCAATTGCAGCCGCAAAAAAAACTGGTGTAATATTCCCCTTCATCCCATTTTTTAGCTTAAAAGGAATCAAAAGGAGGCTGAAGTTCTATGAAAATCTTTTCCCATAAGCCATTGAAGAAAGGCGAAGCGTTGCCGTTGAACGTCATCATCATTGCCCTGATTGTTCTTGTTGTCCTTGTAGTTATCTGGCTGATTTTTACCGGGAGGATTGGTGTATTTGGAAAGACTACTAAAGCGGGAGAAGAAACCATTAAAGCTATTGGAGTGAATCCTTCAACGGGAGATATAACTGGTGCCACTGCTCCAAAACCATCGCTCCTCTTCCCATTCATTCCCTTCTTTGCACGCAAAAAGAAGCTGTTCTTTTCATCATAAAGGGTAATTTTGCACCCATCGAAAGGTTTAAATACTGCCTGTTATAGTTAAGTTCCTAATCACTCTGTTATAGCAAAAGACACAAATTTTTCAGCCACTTGATATGTCTTTTGCTTATTAATAACGGACAACTCTTGCTCAATTGATATTGTCCGTTATTACAATAAATGATGGAAGAGGTGTATCCGATGAATAAGAAAGCACAAGGCATGAGTTTGAATGTTATCATCATTGCAGCGATCGTCCTTATCGTGATGGTTGTTTTATGGGCAATCTTTACCGGCAGGATGGGCATTTTCACCAAGAAGGTGCAGGAGCAGGACAAGAGCCTGAAGTGTGATTCTGATGTGATTAATGGTGTAGTTGTTACAGGCGTAGCATGCCCGGGCAGGCAGACTCAGATTCCTGGCAGTTTCTCTGACATTGCCGATGGCACTCAGGTTTGCTGCACGAAATCCTAGGGTAGTTTTTTCTTTTTATCTTTTTATTCCTTTCTTCCCGCTTTTTATCACCTTTCCGCTTTTAACACACTATGGCATTCCGCATAACTGACATTACTGTCTGGAAGATTATCCTGCTTGTTGTCCTCATAATCCTTTTAGTCATCCTTGTCCAGAAGTTGGTTTTCTTCTCAGATACGATGGAGATAATGGACGCTGTCAACACTGCTCCAAAATTTTAGGGAAGGCACCGTTCAAAATAGAGGTTAGCAGCCTTAGGTAAAAATCATTTGGAAGGTATATCCAGCTGACAAAGGGGATGCTCCATCGGGAAAGGTCAGCCACCAAAAAAGATACGAAAGATTTTTTAGCTGCTAACCCTGGCGAGAGCGAGTTTTTGAACGGTGCCCGATTTTAGGGAGAAAAGATTTATATACAATCCTCTCAAAGGCAGAGAGCATGGATAAGAAAGGCGTTGACTACCAGTGGATTGTCATCTTCATCGTCATTCTGCTTGTCATCATGGCTTACGTGCTGGTGAAAGCCGTTCCTGCAATGACCAAGCAAGGCCTGTCATCATGGTTCCAAAACTGAAAAAGAAAGGGCTGACTGAAGAAGTCATGGTTTCCCTACTCCTTATGCTCGTCGTATTTGTTGTCCTGCTGAGATTCTGGGGCACGATTATCTTCATCATGCGCGGTTTGGGAGAAGACTATTTCTTCTGCCTCTTTAAGAAGATCATCAGTGCTTACACCAAAGTCCCGCTTACAGGGATCCAGGTCTGGGGAGCCTTCTGCCCGCCGATCATCACCACAATATCGATGCAGGGCTTCGGCGACAGGATAGTAGCATTAAAGAGCCCGATAGCAGACAGGCACATTGACCAGCTGGCAA
>JACPBU010000124.1 GCA_016180165.1 Candidatus Woesearchaeota archaeon
TGCGGACGGAGGGAGAATCCAGCGTTCCGGTCTGCGGACGGAGGGCGGCCCCCCCAACTCGCTCGTCGTCGATAGATAGGGGGATTTAGACTTTAGGGTGCTAAACAAATACAAAGAAATGGGTTGCCTATATGCAGAGTCATACATACTCCCCTCCATCGACAGGCAGATCATAATTGGTTATCACAGCAAAAGCAAGAAAACTGCCGAACTTATAAGAGAAGCCAGAAGAGGTTATCTTTCCAACTTCGGAGCCATCGATAGTGACTTTCCCGGGGAGAGATTGGTAGGCTATCCTTACTAACTTTCTTCCGGGCCTGCTCAAATTCCTGACACGCGCAATAACTTCCTGGCCAGGATAGCAGCCCTTGGTGAATGAGAGCTCATCCTCCCTGGCAATCTCGAGGAACATCTGCTGGTCAAAATCAATGCCCTGGACCGGCATATTGTTCTCAAGCCGGAGAATAGTATATGTTTCGCCAGAAATTTCCCTGATGCCCTGGATGATGTCCAGCCTGTCTGCAAGCGCAAGATACCCCATAGGCATAGCAATATTTATCTTTCCGATGCTGTGAGCCCCGAACACATGAAGGACTTTCAAAGGCATCTCTTCAAGGGCAACCTTTGCAAGCTTCGCATATTTCTCAACTGATTCCAAAAAACGGCCCTTAAACCCACCTTCAAAGACAACATACACTTCATCGCCGAGAACAAGCTGGTCAAAAAGAATGATAAGCTTTCCGAAACGGTCAAGCAATGCATTTCTTGTTTTATCCAGCGTATTGCAGGAAATCCTCTCAAGAAGCTGCTTTCCCCCTTTCCCGAATCTAAAAACTGACTTACCCAAGGGCTTATAGCCTCCTGCAACCATCAAGCTGGTGTATTCTTCGAGGGCAGTATCCATAAGGCCTGAAAAGCAGCTTCCCATTAAAAAACTTATCCGAAAGAATGCCCGCACCCGCAGCTTGCCTTGGCATTAGGGTTTGATATCCTGAAGCCGGAAGCCTGCAGATTCTCGATATAATCAATCTTCGCGCCATTGAGCATGCCCATGCTTGCGGCATCGACAAAGAATTTCACGCCGCCTTCCTCGATGACAAAATCATCAACCTGATCCTTCTCTTCGGCCGACCCCATCCCTTCACCTTTTCCCATCGCTTCAGCCCCTCCTCTTTCTTCACCTTCCCCCATCGCTTCAGCCCCCCCTATCACTTTATCTTCTCTCAATTCTTCAGCTTTTCCAATGTTCTCAATCTGTTTCTTCTTCTCAAAAGAGAACTCGTATTCAAAACCTGCGCATCCGCCGGGAATGACTGCTATCCTGATGCCCAAAGCGCCATCTCCCTCCCTGTTTAAAAGATCCCTTACTTTTTCAGCAGCATTCCTGGTGACTATCAATGAGCGATTGCAATCTCCTGCCTCGTGCCCTCTTGCTGCATGGTGCTCTTTGGCTGTATGGTGCTCTTTGGCTGATTCCTGCCTGGAATCTTCTACTGCTTCATTTAACTTTTCCACAATACTCTCAACTTCTTCAGGGCTTCTCCCATGGCCCATCAATCCCTGCTCGAGCGTCTCAAAATAGGATGCTCCACAGCCGATACAATGCACCCCTTCGGCAAGCAGGGGCTCAATCGCTTCAGGAAAGAGCTGAACTAAATCACCGATAAGCATATCTTTGGTGATTTTCAGGCTGTCTTCTTTTTGTTCTGGTTTCTTTTCAATCTGCCCGGTTTTCTGTTCCATCTGCTGAGTTTTCTGTTCCATCTGATGGGTTTGAGAGTGTTCCATACTTCCTCCGATGCAGTTAGCAATCAATTATCAATTCTTAACAATAGTTAAATCAGGAACCTATAAAAAGGTTTCTTAAAATCAATCTTAAAATGACAGGATTTGTCAACAACAACAGGTGCTTTGCCTGCGGCAAAGAGAACCCTATCGGATTAAAGCTGGACTTCAAGCTGGAGCATGGCCAATACAAGGCAGAGTTTATCCCACAGCCGGAGCATCAGGGCTATAAAGGCATTGTGCATGGGGGGATTGTTGCAACGGTGCTGGATGAGGCGATGGGGAAACTGATGTTTGAGCTCAACAAGAATGCAGTCACCGGCTCTTTCTCCGTGAGGCTGAACAGGCCAACGCTAACGGGAAAAACCTATACTGCTATCGGGGAGATTGTGGAAGAGCAGGAGAGGAAGATCCTCACAAAATCAAGGCTTGTTGATGATGCAGGTGTCGTTGTGGCGGAAGCTGAGGGAGTGATGGTGAAGGTAAAGGAGCATTAATACTACCTTGCTGCTCCTTTGGCTGTTCCCTGCTTTAAAAAACTTTTTTCCCGGAGTGTTTGGTTAAACCCCGGTTCTGAGACTATTTTGTAGTGGTGAAGAAAGGTAAGTTTATAAACATCCGGCTATTCATTCCTATTATGTATTCCAAACAAAATTTAAGGGCTATTACAGACTATGTTAAAAGGCCAATAGGCCCAGACCAGGCAACCCGACCAGAAGATTTAAAGAGATTTCCACTCCAAATACTCGTCAGTTATTATCTTGCAGATAAACCCCTTTCGAGAGAAGAGTTGGCTGAACGATTACGGCATATGGGAGATTTTAACCGTGAGCTACAACCATACAGGCCAAAACCAGGCAACCCAAGCCCACCTCAAGGAATTTCCCTTGATGAAGGGCTCAATGCAGTCTGCGCAGATATCCGTGCAAGGACCGGCAAGTTCGCCACCACTTATGGTGAGAGGCTGATCATAGCAGATAAAACTCCCGGGGTTTACAGGTTTCCTTCCGGAGAAAAGCTTGCTTATTTTGAATTGACGAATGAGGTTCCAGCCAATGTCCCTATCCTGGATGGCGCATATTTCCTTTCAGACCCAACTGAATTTTTTATCCGGAGGAACCATGTCAATTTTATGCTGGCCCTGCTGGGTGTTGAAAAAGATAAACCAGAATTGGCCCCTTATCAGGGCGCATTTGACTCTTTTGAAGATGGCCTTACGGCGCTTCTCCTTTGCCATGAACTCTCAGAGCTAAAAATGCTGAAGGCTGGAATGATGCCTGGAACCATTGAGCATAGGGAGCAGGCGAGCGAATTTTTTGCAAGAGAGTTAATGAGCACCCAGGGCGGGGATGAGGCCCATTTCAAACTCTATCATCTGCTGGCGAAGACAGATAACCCAGAAAGTGCCGGAAATTTGTCCTCATCCATCGTTGGAGCTAATTTTAATCCGTTATTTTAACGTAAGTTTGGATGATCTAATCAAATTTCCGCAAAGCTTTAATGCCCTTTTGGCAATACTCACTTTTCTATCGAGCAAGGGCATATTTGGGGCATTTTCAAAAGTTATAATTTGCCCCCGAGGACCAGGTATTTCCACCTTTTCACCCTTCCCCCTTGTTTGCTCCTCTGCTGCTTTGCCAAGAAGAGATATTTCACGAGTCCCTTCTAATGCAAATTTGAGTTTTCCTGCCTTTAGGGCAGCTTTAACGAGATCCAAGTTTGCATCAACATTTCGGGTAAATATATCTAACGATCTTTGTTCCATTTCGTCCATAATAATCACCAAAACCATTAACAACCTTGGAATTTATAAATATTTCTCTTTGCAGGCATCCTGCCGGTTACCGCAACCTTTATATATTTGATATGATTTGTAATTCATATGATTTGTAATTCATATGAACGCTTTTTTAAGACGCTGGCAGAGCCGGCAAAGCTGAATATCATCAACCTGCTGAGCAAAGGGCCCTTGAATGTCTCACAACTCTCCAAGAAGCTAAACTTTGAGCAATCGAGAGCATCCCATAATCTCAAGGCGCTTGCTGACAGGCATTTTGTGATTGTTGAAAGGAAAGGAAAAGAAAGATATTATTCACTCGATAAAACAATCATCATCCCTATCCTCGGGCTCATCGATGCCCACGTCGAAAAGTATGAGAAGCATTACTGCAAATGCAAGGGCATACCCTGGAGGAAAAAGGAGTAGATAAACGAGTTAGGCAAGGGGTAGGATGAAGAGTTATTGGGGTTGCAGGGCTGGAAAGGAGAACAATCTTGGAGGAAAAAGCATGATAAAACTGATAAAAGAAAAATTGGTTGGATGGGCTGGCAGCATATCAAGCGCTGCAAGCATCTTGGGCTCGTGGCAGATATGCCATAACATCTGCTTAGGCCTGATCTCGCTGCTGAGCATCATCGGCATTACGGTTGCGGGGATGCCGCTGCTCTTCCTGACAACGATAGCCATACCGATGTGGACCATCGCATTGGGAATCTTTATCATAACGCTGTGGCTCTACCTCTCAAAAAAATGCATCTCTCCGAAGCTTTTGCTGCTCAATGCCGGACTGATCATCGCAGGAACACCTTTTCCCCAGGTTCAGGCGTTCCAGATTTATTTCTGGACAATTGGTGGATTAATCGCAGCCGGAGCAGCCGGATGGTATCTCAAAGACAGAATTGCTGGGAAAATCACGCACCATAAAGGTGGCCATAAAGGTGACTACAAAGGTGGAAAGCAATGAATCATGCAATGAAACACCCAAGGATAAAATACGCCTCAAGGGGCGTTTCAAGGCCAAAATCAGGTGAGCCAGCAGCGGCAGAAAAATCCCCCAGGAGACTAACACTGTCAATCAGCGGGATGCACTGCGCCTCCTGTGCAGCTAACATAGAAAAAGCGCTCAGCAGGACGGTGGGTGTAAAGACTGGCATGGTGAACTTTGCGTCAGAAAAAGCCACGATTGTTTTTGACCCGGAAAAGACTGATGAAAGGAAGCTGAAAGCTGCAATCAACAAGACTGGCTACAAGGTTGTTGAGCAGGAAGATGGGAAGGAAGATGGGGATGGCGGGCAGGGGGTTGGGCAGGAAAATGGAGGGGCTGGCAGGAAAGGCGGGTTCAGCGAACTCCGGCTTAAGGTTGTTGGGATGGACAACCCCCACTGCGTCTCAACGGTTGGCGATGCTCTGAATCTTGTCAAAGGCATCATCTCAAAAGAGCTGTCTGCCAGCCAGAATGCCGTCATCACATTTGACTCCTCAAAAGCGTCTCCGGATGAGATAAAGAAAGCAATAGCCAAAGCGGGCTATGAGACTGTCGAACTGTCTCCTCAGCTTGCGGACAGGGAAAAGGAAGCAAGAGCAAAGGAAATCGGAAGGCTCAAGAAAGAGATTATCTTTGGATTTATCTTAAGCATCCCAATTTTTATCCTCTCCTTTCCGCAGTGGTTTAAGATAATCCTGCCTTATAATCACTACATCCTTTTTATCCTGACGACGCCAGTCCAATTGATCCTGGGGAGGCGCTTCTATCATGGCGCTTACATCGCATTGATGAACAAAAACGCTAATATGGATTCTCTCATTGCAATCGGGACTTCGGCTGCCTATATCTACAGCTCCTTGGGGACTTTTTTCCCTTCAACATTTGGTGATGCTATGTATTATGACACTGCGGCAGTGATCATCACTTTCATCCTTCTTGGCAAATACCTTGAGGCAATATTTTCCTTGCAAAACCTGGTGAGAAGATTGCTACCGACGGAGAGGTTATGTCGGGCACTTCTTTTGTCGATGAATCAATGATCACGGGCGAGAGCATCCCTGTCAAGAAGGAAGTGCATGATGCTGTTATCGGAGCAACGCTCAATAAGCACGGGCTGCTCAGGGTGAAAGCAAGCAAAGTTGGCAATGAGACGATGCTTTCCCAGATCATCAAACTCGTTGAAGATGCGCAGGGCTCGAAGGCGCCCATCCAAAGGCTGGCTGACAAAGTTTCAGGGATTTTTGTGCCTGCAGTAATCTTGGTAGGCATCATCTCATTTTTGTTCTGGAATTTCATGGCGCCGCAATGGCTCTCTTTGGCTCCGACACCATTTTTGTTTTCATTGGTCATCTTCATCTCTGTCCTCATCATCGCATGCCCCTGCGCTCTCGGGCTTGCGACACCGACAGCGATCATGGTCGGCACAGGAAAAGGGGCGGAGCATGGCATCCTCATCAAGAATGCTGAAGCCTTGGAGACTGCACATAAAATCACAGCAGTCGTGTTTGATAAGACCGGCACACTGACAAAAGGCGAGCCTTCAGTGACGGACATTGTTCCGTTAGGCGATTTTAACAAGCAAGAGGTTCTCTTCTATGCTGCTGTCGCTGAAAAAGGCTCTGAGCATCCCCTTGCAGAAGCAATCATCAAAAAAGCCAGAGAAGAAAAACTGATGATTCCCGACGCATCCTCATTTTCCGCAGTCCCGGGAAAAGGAGTTATAGCAAAGCACAAATCGCATTCCCTTCTTGCAGGCAGCCCGAAATTCCTCCTGCAAAAGAATATTTCTTTTCCTCCGGGGACTGAAGAGAAGATTGTGAAGCTCGAAGGCGAAGGAAAGACTACAATTGTTCTTGCTGCCGATGAAAAGCCAGCCTGCCTTATTGCGATTGCCGACACGCTGAAAGAGAGCTCTGCAGAAGCGATTCGCACTTTGGAAAGCATGGGGATTGAAACAATCATGATAACGGGAGACAACGAAAGGACGGCAAAAGCAATCGCCTCCCAGGCAGGCATCGGTTCTGTGCTCGCAGAGGTTCTGCCGCAGGACAAGGAAAAAGAGATCAAAAAACTCCAGTCTCAGGGTAAAATAGTTGCGATGGTCGGCGACGGCATCAATGACGCACCGGCCCTTGCCCAGGCAAATGTCGGCATAGCAATCGGAGCAGGGACGGATGTGGCAATTGAGACGGGCTCGATTGTGCTGATTAAAAATGATTTGAGAGATGTTGTGACTGCCATCAAGCTAAGCTCCTACACTATCAGGAAAATAAAACAGAATCTTTTCTGGGCGTTCGGCTACAACACGCTGGGAATACCAATTGCAGCAGGGATCCTATATCCGTTTACCGGATTTCTTCTGAATCCCATCATTGCAGGCGCTGCGATGGCATTCAGCTCTGTTTCTGTCGTCGGAAACAGCCTGCTGATGAGAAGGTGGAAAGGGTGAAGGGATAAAAGAGAGCATAGTGATGGAAATTAACCAGGCAATCCAAAATAAGCGGGATTGAATGGGTTCTCTCAAACCTCAAACCCATACTTCCCATACATCGGCGTAAACAGGAACTGCCCAAGAAACTCCAAAGCGATTGTCCCGTCTTTTCTCTTGATGCCCCGCACCATCTCCTGCTCATGTGCATCTCCGACGGGGCCGAGGATGATGCCTGCTGGCCTGAGCTGTTCAACCAGTTCTTTTGGAAATTCCCTGCATGCGGCGGTTATGATGATCTTGTCAAACGGGGCTTCTAAGGGAATGCCTTTACTGCCATCATCTTCAAAGACGGAAACATTCCTCACTCCAGTCTTCTCTAAGTTCTCTTTTGCAAAGCTGACAAGCTCGGGTATGACTTCGGTGGAGATAACCTTCCCTTTATTGCCGACAATATTTCCGAGGATTGCTGCCTGATATCCCGAGCCAGTCCCAATCTCAAAGACTTTTTCTCCAGGCTCCAGCTCCAAAGCATGTGTCATGATCATGACTGTTGTCGGCTGGGAGATCGTTTTGCCACGCAGCAAGGGGAGAGGCCGGTCATGGTATGCAAATCCCTTCATCGCTGGAGAAATAAAGTGCTCACGCTTCACCTCAGAAAATGCAATTATCTCCCTTGGAGAGAACCTGAAATGCTCCGTCCAAAAGCGCATCAGCATCTCTTTTTGGATCTGCATGGGGATGTAAAGCTACCCATCTATATAAAGAATTCGGAAAGTAAACAGCTGGGTATGTAAAAAAATGCCGAACTATTAAAATTAACATTTTAATCCCAAAGTTTTGCTGACGGAAAATTTGCTATCCTCGGGCTAAAGCCCGAGGCTTTAACGTTCGGCATTTTTAGTCCTTCAAAGCCGCTCTGAAGAAAGGGGCTTTAAACCAAGCGACTTTGAAGTAAAAAGCCGAGTAGGCAACAGTTGAGCATGCGAATAATTAAGCAAAATATCTCATCCCTTCCCAAAAAATTCTTTTATCTCACTTTCATAATCCTTGGTGACCTCGACTTCGTATTCTGCCGGGAAGCAGTCTGCATAGACTGCGCTTGCGTAACGCTCGTCGATAAACACCACGACCCCTTTGTCTTCTGCGCTCCTGATGCATCTTCCTGCGTTCTGTATCGTCTTTATCATGGCTGGCATAAAATAGCCATACTCCATACCTTTGCCGAATTTAAGGTCATAGTAATCAATCAGCTGCCTCATCTCCAGCGATGGCTTTTCCAGGGGCAGGCCGACAACAATAACACCCCTGAGGAATTTCCCAGGGAGGTCAATCCCTTCCCCAAAAGAGCCTGCAGCAACGCACAGCATGACTGCGCCTTTTGCGTGATGCTGCTTAAACTGCTCTATCAGCTTTTCCTTGCTTTCCTTGTCCAATCCCTGCTTCTCGACCAACAGCTGCTTGGTGCAGAGCTCCGAAAAATAAGGAGCTACGTGATTCCTCACCTCATAGCTAGGGAAAAAAACCAGAACGTTGCCGGGGATGGTGTTGGCGATGCCTGCTGCCATCTTTCCGATGCTGGCAAATTCAGCTTCTGTCCTCCTGGAATATTTTGTTGTCGTCTCGGGAATGACCAGGCTCAGCCTGTTTTTCCTGGGGAATGGGCTTTGATAAACCTTTTCCATCGGAGATCCGAAGCCTAACAAATCACTGTACATCGCAGTTGGCATCATGGTCCCGGACATGCAGATGACTGCATAAGCGCTGTCCACTACCTGTTTCGCAACATGAGAGGGATCGAGGCAGTGATAGGCAAGCATGAATTGATGGCCATGGGATCCTTCAGCATACCTTAAAATCCTTGCAAAACCATCGTCGGGGCCTTTCCATGACTCTAAAAAATCACCCATGCCGGAAAGATAGCTTATCCTCTGCTGTTTTTTTATTTCTCCGGCAGCATCCTCTAATTCCTTAATAAATGGATCATAGGGGAAAAGCTGGTTAACTTTGCCTATAAATTCCTCTTTTTCAACAAGCATCTCCTGCTTTCCCTCCTCCAATGACTGGGCAAGGCCAGTTATGATGCCTGCGAGCTCCCTGACTTTGCGGTTCAAACTTTCAAAACTAAATTTTGCTGCTTCCTTCAGGCAACGGTCAACCATGACAGAAGTCAACTCGATGCTCAACAGCTCCCGGCAGCGCTTGGGAAGGTTGTGGGCTTCGTCAATGATAATGATGCTTTTTTCGAGGGATGCATCAATCCTGGGAAAAAAGCTATTCCTGAGCATGGGGTTAAAGAGATAATAATAATCTGCACAAATAACCTGGGCCTTTTTTGCCATGGCCTCTGCTGTGTAATAGGGGCAGACCTGCTCCTTGCTGCACAGGCTGACAAATTCCTCGCAATGCAGCGGTCCGGCGGCTGATGCCTCACCGATGACGCTTTCTCCCTTCATCGTCAAAAGGCCATTCTTTTCCCTGGTGTTCAAGAAAAAATTGCATTCCCTGTTTTCCCTCAATTTTTTGCAGAACTCCATAAACTCGCTCCCTGGGAGCCCTGTGACACCTGCCTGAAGGCACATACCCTGCTTGCCCAGCAGATCACAGCACAGCAAAGGCACATCAAACTTTTTCCGTATCGCCTGCAAAGTCTCGATGCACACCTTGTGCTGGGTGTGCCTTGAAGTCAGAAAGAACACCTTAAATCCGTTCTTCATCGCAAAACCTATGACTGGGGCGAGGCTTGCTGCCGTCTTGCCAAGGCCTGTCGGGGCATGGGCGATAAGATGCTTTTTTTGCTGCAGACAGGAGATAATATCGCTGATCATCGCCGATTGATATTCACGGATGTGGGAATAGGGAAAATAGACCGGGAAATCCTGCTGTTCCATGGCGCAATGGAGAGCTGCACTCTTTTTATAGGTATGGAAAATAAGTATTTGTAAGCACCTTCGAAAC
>JACPBU010000081.1 GCA_016180165.1 Candidatus Woesearchaeota archaeon
TAACACTTGACAGCCCTGCAACCCCCTAAATCAATGTTTATAGCAAGAAAGAACTTTGAAAAGCCCCCCTTAAAAGTTACTGCAGTTCTCTCAGAATTCTTTTCCTTACCCCGGCTTGAAAGCGCATCAGGAAAGAAGTTTAAAGTGGATCTTTTTACCGATGGTTATATCTTCTCTGAGCAGTTGCCTGAGGATTACATTGAGAAGGCAAAAGATATCCTCACATTGAAAAATCTTACCATAAAAGCGTTAAGTCCCGTCGATATTATCATAACGAAAGCTGCAAGGCTCAATGCACGTGACGAAGAAGATATTAAAGCTTTAGTGAAATTGGTTGAGAAGGAGGAATTGATTGAAAGATTTTCCCAGGTTGTTGGAACTTATGCAGGCAATGAAAAGCAATACCGATATCACTTGGAAGTCATACTGAGAAGATTCTACACAAGGCATACCTTCACCCCGCTTGCTGCTGACGCCAAAAATCACCAAGGCAGATAGTTTTTTAAAACCCGAACAGCTTCGGTACGCTTATGTGGGTCACCAAGCTCAAGCTGCGCCACGATGACTGCCCCATCGTCACCCGATGTGAAAAGTTTCACCTGATAGTGTATTCCTATCCGAGCACATGGTATTCCAAAAACGGCTTCAAATATGCCACCACCACATGCTTCTTCAACAGCCCAAACAAAAGCCAGAAAGAAAAATATCTCAAAGACCTCAGCAGGGACAGGAGGCTCACCCATCTTGAATCATCCAAAGATATTTTCTCCTACGAAATCAGGCTGGGAAGGAAGGGGGAGCATGTCATGCTCTACCACAGCAGGCAGCTGTTCTTTGTCAAACCGGCCATCAATCACTGGGACGGCCATGAATATTGGGAAGTCGCCTCATGGAAGAGAGAAGAGCTGCAAAAATTCATCCGATCGCTGAAGAAACACATGAGCGTCTGCAGGATTCTCAGGCTCCAGAACAGCCCTTTAAGCAACATCCACATCCCGAATGTGATGCCTGAATTCTCACCCCAGCAGCAAAGATCGCTTGGCCTTGCGGTTACCCAGGGATATTACCTCTATCCGAAAAAGATTACATTGAGAAAACTGGCTAAGATGGGAAATATCAGCCTGTCAACATTCCAGGAGCACCTCAGGAAAGCCGAGCAGAAGCTCATCCCCCAGATGATGGAATACCATCTCTCCAGAGAATAGCTGATTCTCCATTGCCGAACATGTTCGGGTAAAAAAAGTTAAACAAATTTATTTTCACCTCATAGTGATTACTATGAGGGCACTGCAGGTGGAGATTGACTACTAACCTGAATGATAATAATTCATAAAAATATCTCCCCAATCCCATTTTCTTGAAGTTATCCCTTCAATCATACAAGGAGTTTTCTCTTTTGATAGTGCCGCCTTATACCAGAATAAAAAGGCCGCTCGAAGTTATAATCCAAAACATAAGCTGCGCAACAAACACTCCAACCATTGAAGAGAATAAAAGATGGATTGCCAATTTAACTAAAGAAGGGATAACTTGCCTGGAAGAAATGAGGAGGGCAGGCATTCCTATGGGGCTTTTGAGAGTAGGAACCGCAGCCAAAAAAGCCGGATACATTGTTAACATTCTCGATGCGGTTTTTGAGGGATGGGATCAACAACACCATGCCTTCACGAGTTCAGAAGGGAGTAAAATGATATCGTATGGGCTGACGGAGGATAAAATTCTCAGAAAAATCCGTTCATTCAATCCCCACGTAGTAGGAATCTCTATTGATTATACTCACCAATGGGGAAATGCTCGGATGGTGGCAGATCTGGTAAAAGGATGGAATGAAAAAACAGTGGTGGTTATGGGGGGCACTCATGCCCATGGCCTCCCAGGAGATGTCTTGATGGATTCCCCATCAGATTATGTGGTACTGGGACAAGCTGATAGGACATTTGTTGAACTCTTAGACGCAATAACCCATCGGACAGGAAATGAGGTCCAAAAGGTTCGGGGGATAGCATATCGAAAGACCAATAAAGTCTTCCAATCTCCAAGAATGCCATTTTTATCAAACATAGATGAAATCGCAATTCCGGATATTTCTTTGATCAACCCCCAGTTATATAGTGGTAGGTTTCATAGCGCGGGAGAAAGAGTTAATCCTAAAGGATACCTTCTTTATGGGTTCACTTCAATCGGATGCAACACCAATTGCACCTTCTGCGCGATACCGCCTGTGCAGGGGCCATGGGTATCCATGCGGGAACAAAAGTTTGATGAATACCTGAAGTATATCACTCAATGGGGCGTTACAGAATTACTCGTTGAGGATGATCACCTGCTCCATGACCCTAATTGGGCAATGACAGTTTTTAGGAAACTCAAAGAATATAAACTTCCATGGATAGAGGAAGGCGGGCTTGGCCTGTTTAGTTTAATTGCATTGCTCCCAGAGGTTTCAGAAGAGTTCATTACCACTAGCACACTCAGGCCTTCGGTTTTTCAAAAAACGCTTCAAGCCAAAAGGAAGGGGACCACTTCCGAAAATTTGATACGGGCAATGGCCGAAAGCGGCTGCTATGGTGCCTATCTTGCGGTTGAGTCTGCAAACGAGGACTCCTTAGCAACATCTCATAAACCAAAGCTTAATGCTCAGGAGGAGCTCACTACAAAGATTGTTTCATTGCTACGGGCGCACGGAATTAATACGACCTGCGGGCTTATGCTTGGGTTCATAAATCCCGACGGAGAGACCTATGTCGAACCAAAAGAGAGTATATCTAGAACAATCGCTTATGGACAAAGGCTGAAGAATGCAGGTGCATCTTTTATCAACCCATTTATTTTTACGCCTCTTCCAGGAGCACCCCATTTTGAAAATCTTAGAAAATATGTTCACAGCAACACCGACGAATGCTTTTCCCATGAGTTTGGGACGATAGATGCGCCAAATGGAGAGTGGACAAGAGATGAGTTAAGCCTGATGCGTCTCCGATCTTTAATTATGACGGAGGGATTGGAAGGGTATAGGAGAATGGTGAAATATGGCACTTGGCCAGTCGATAACCAAAGGTCAAATGGGGCATAAAAAATACTTCCAAAAATTAGATTCATAGTCCAATAGCTTCCACCCATCTTGCACCCTTCCAAAAGTATTTATATACTGCCATCTTACCAAGGGGTATGGCAAACCCATTACCGTCATTAGGAAGAAAGGAAAGAGTCAGCGCAGGCAGGCAACCCCTCCTGCTCCCGATAATTGCACTTTCAGTTATTCTTCTGTTCATAGCATCCTGCAAAATAATCCCAGAGCCGGGAACCTACAAAGACACCCAGTTTTTTGACCCCGCAAAAGACCTGAAGCCATTGACCTTCTCCTCAAAAGGCCAGTTCAATGCTTTCTTTAAGCAATATCAGCAGGGAAGGGATTACGGCGGCATTGGAGGGGTTTTCCGGACAACTATGATGGCAGAAACTGCCGTAATGGATAAGTCATCTGGACCAGCTTCAACCCCCTCAGCATTCACCCCGCAGGATTCCTCCCAACAGCGTGACTTCTCCCCTACAAACAACCAGATTGCAGAAGTTGACGAAGCAGATATCATCAAGACAGACGGTAATTACATTTACACCATCACCGGAAAAACATTGTTTATCATTAAGGCTTATCCCGGCGAAGACGCTGAGGTCACCTCAAGGATCCAGCTCGAAAATTATCCCCAAAGCCTCTTTATCAAAGGCGATTACCTCGCAGTTTTCGGCAACACTGACCACCCCCAGATACTGAAAAGAGTCGGCCTGAGCAGGACACGAGGAATGTCTTTTCTCACCATCTATGACCTCTCCGACAAAGAAAAGCCAAAAGCTGCAAAGGAATTCAAGTTTGAAGGAAACTACTTTCAGGCAAGGATGATTGATGATTATATCTACCTCATCACCGTGGCCTGGCCGGATTCAAGGATTCCTTATCCGACTCCGATAATCCTTGAGGGCACCACCCTCAAGAGCATTCCTGTGGATGATATTGTCTATTTCCCCGTCCCCTACGACAGCCCTCAGCTTGCAAATATCCACGCAATAGACATCACTCAGCCGGAAAAAGATATCACCTCAAAATCTCTCGTAGTTGAAGGCGCAAATAACCTTTACATGTCAGAGAACAATATCTACCTCACTTACACCAAATACATAAACGAATGGCAGGTCTCCCAGAAGATAACAAAGGAAGTTGTCGAGCCAAAGCTCTCACCGGAAGATAAAGCCTTCATCGAAAGGATAAAAACAGCTGATGATGACATCGTCTCACCGGGAGAAAAAGAGCAGAAAATAATGCAGGTAATCCAGGATTACATCAATTCCCTCGAAGAAGACGAGCAGGAAACGCTTCAGGGCGAGATTGCTAAAAAAGTCAAAGAAACATTGCAGCAGTATGAATACATGGAATTTACGGTCATCCATAAGATTGAAGTAAAAGATGGAGACATCGAAGTTAAAGCCTCAGGAAGTGTCCCTGGCCATATCATCAGCCAGTTCTCTCTCGACGAAAACGAGGGCATCCTGAGGATTGCCACGACAGCAAACGAGCGCTGGGCTGCATGGGAAGAAGATGAAAATCCAGTTTCCGATAGTTTTGATAAAGATAGTTCTGTTAAAAGGAGCATTCCAATAAGCATCATGCCTCCAAGAAGATTCAGCTCCTCAAACAACCTCTTCACCCTCGACAGAAACCTCGACATTATCGATTCATTAAAAGGCCTTGCAGAAGGCGAGCAGATTTATTCAACGAGATTTATAGGAGACAGGTTATACATGGTCACCTTCAGGCAGGTTGACCCGTTCTTTGTCTTTGACCTAAGCAATCCCAACAATATCCAAGAGCTTGGCAAATTAAAAATTCCTGGCTTTAGCAGATATCTCCACCCCTACGACAAAGATACCATAATCGGCATCGGCAGGGATGCGACAGAAGATGGGCGCCAAAAAGGAATAAAAGTATCATTATTCGATGTCTCCGATGTTGCAAAGCCAAAAGAAATAGCAAAATGGGCCGCCAAAGAAAAATACTCCCAGACATCTGCAGAATGGGAGCACAAAGCCTTCCTCTTCTCGAAAGAAAAAGAGCTCCTGGTAATTCCGGGCTATAATTACGACTACAACGATGAAGGGGGCAGCTACAATGGTGCACTGGTGTTCAGCATTAACAAAGAAAGCATCGAGCTGAGAGGCATCATTGACCATTCTGCTGCAAAACAGCAGTGGTATTCCCCTCAGGTCGAGAGAAGCCTCTACATCGAGGAGCTGCTCTACACAAAATCTCCAGCATTGCTGAGAATAAACAGTATTGAAGACCTAAAAAAAATAAAGAACATCGAGCTTGAGCCCAAAGGGGAAAAGTCAATTCCGGTGTATTAATCATTACTTTCAGGTGGTTAAATAATAGAAAGACTTAAAAAGAGCAACAGCCTCTTAATCTTTGATGGTAAAGAAAAGAGTTGATCAACACCCTAACCAACTTAGCCTATTTCCGAATACTGGTGATTCAGGGCAAACTGCTGCAGTAATTTCACAACCTATCCAACCGTCAGAACATGAGGGACTTGAAGAAGGTGTTTTTGAATCAGGCATATCTCATCCAAGCACTCCGCATGATGCAACAAAGAACTGGGGTATTAGGAGGGCAGATCTTAATAATTTACGGGAGTTCCAAGTTTTAGAAGATTTCTTTTATGGGATTCCCAATCTAAATATTCCAGATGATATGCTTGATGCCTTGAATCCTGATGAGATAATGGCGAAGTATATTGGCGCCGGAATCCAAAAGAGGCATAACCGCCATCTGCAGAGTGAAGAATCCCAAAAAATTCCAAAAGAGTTTGTTGGGCTTTGCCAATACCTCGACAGGCTGGCCTACCCCATGATGGGCAGGACCCCGCAGAGGGCTGAAAAGAGGTTCTCAAACAATAGCGGTGCCCAGATGAAGAGGCTCCATCAGTTATCAGATAAAATCAAGCAGGCATTTATTGGCTCGTTCTTTCAAAATTACCGCCCATCAAACAGGGAAGAACTGCAAAACCCAAATGCTTTCTATGACCCTAACCTAGATGGAAAAAGTAGGCAGATCTATCGGAATTGGATATTTGATTACTTTTGCGGAAGGTGCCAGCGAAGGGCAGGTTCCAATTAACCTCTATTTAAAGAAAAATCTTAAAACTTAAAAACCGCAACCTTAATATACATTTTACTTTCTCCAGAACCTTATGAGAATCCTCTTGTTGCACTCCGACTTTATCAAGTTTGAAGCCCAGAAGCAGGCTATCAAAGACGCAGAAAAGATAGAGAAAGCGGAGCATGAGGTTAAGGAATGCCTTGTGGTTCTCACTTCCGTCGAAAAGAGAGATGAAAAAAACCCAGATGCAGTCATCCAACGATATGTCAAAGAAGTTGATGACGTTGCCAAACAGGTTAAGGCGGACAAGGTGGTTATCTATCCCTATGTCCACTTAACCACTGACCCTTCCTCGCCCCAGGCAGCATTGGAGATCCTCAGGAAATGCGAAGAGGAATTAAAAAAATCCTACCAGGTGACCCGCTCTCCTTTCGGCTGGT
>JACPBU010000082.1 GCA_016180165.1 Candidatus Woesearchaeota archaeon
TAAAGCCCGCAGGGTTCTTGCTCAAAACGCGCTCGGGATTAGTCGGAAATTCATCAACGGGCTAAAGCCCGCAGGGTTCTTTCCTATCCCGAGCCTAAAAAAATGTGGTATGTCGTTGGGGCTTCCTACAGCAGATACTTTCCTGATAGAGAACGCCCCATGAACACATGGAGCTCAAGCGATAGGGGTCTAATTGATTTAATCAAGGCGGTTATGGAATCAGGGCATAAAATTATCGATGAGAAAAAAACTCATACCTATAAATTGCGGTTTTGGAATGGACACCTGCAATCTGCCCTTTTCAATAGGGGCTGTACCCCGGGAAAAGAATCCAGGGTATTTCC
Organism: Candidatus Woesearchaeota archaeon; assembly: GCA_016180165.1. Lineage (GTDB taxonomy): Archaea > Nanobdellota > Nanobdellia > Woesearchaeales > JACPBV01 > JACPBV01. The sequence continues at coordinate 345 of JACPBU010000082.1, forward strand.
AAAAAATGTTGGGAAAGCCCATGTAAGCCATTTTATAAGGGGTTTCTTTGATGCCCATGTATCAGTGAGCGAGGGGGGAGACCCAATAATAAAACAGATCCAGATTTATTATAATCTGCCATTTTTAATCGAGCTCCATGAACAGCTTATTCAAGCTGGCGCCGTCCGTGATAGATCACCACCTGAGAAATCTCCATTGGGTTATCGCTCGGCAGAAGATGTGGCTGGAATCCATAGATTCCTTTACAGGGACTTGGATTATATCCATCGAAGCGGCCTGTATCTTCCATCAAAAAAAGAGAGATTTGGGATGTAAAATCTTCTTCAATCCCCCATCAACATTCTTCACCCTGTCAAAGTTCACAACAATCCAACTATCTCCATCCCCACATCAACATTCTTCACCCTGTCAAACTTGGTTATATCTTTTGGATTTATCCATCTGTATTCAGTATGCTCCCAGTCAATCTTTATCGCTGGCTTTTTCTTAAGCTCAACGAGGACCGGATAGACAATCCATTCTTTTTTGTACCGCTTATCGTTGAACGTGTAAGGTGTTCCAAATTTCCAGGACTTGATCTGTTCCGGGCTAATACCGGCTTCTTCCCTCAATTCTTCAAGAGCCTTTTGCTTCAGTGGCTTTATCTCGTCAAGATAGCCTGCAACCGCCTGCCATTTTCTCCGATAAGCCCTGACTTTGCCGCTCCTTTTGAGAAGGAGGATATTTTTCCCGCATTTCACAAATACTATCACAACAGGCGCTTTCGCAGCACCGGAATAATCAATCCTGCCGTCAGGAAAATGGGGGAGCGTTTTGCTGAAATGATTTATCAAAGCGGGGAATTTTTTAAGGCCATAAGAGACTCTATCCAAAGGCAGCTGTCTCATTTAAGCCTCCGTTGACTCTATCTTTTGCCCCCTCAGTGAGGATGTCGATGATTAGCCGCAAGGTTTCTGGATAAAGCTCAGGATCAAGAATCGAAGTGTGGAAATTTGAGTTGAACCTGTCGGTGCAGGCGCCTTTGACGGTAAATATGGTTGAGCCCTCCAAAGATGCGCTCTCTTTTGTTACGACGCCATCGCCATCCGCACCATTTTCCATCACGCAGCCTATTCCGGAGATTGAAAACAATTCAATAGCTCCCCTGATCTTTTTTGCCTGCAGCCTGTTGAGGAAGATGCTTCCTTCCTCCATGTCATCGCACTCTTTGGATGAGCTGAGCAAGGAGCAGACCTTTCTTCCCGATGGGGAAATGCCCTGATGGGGGGTGTTGATGAAGATGACCTTATCGATGTTTTCTGCCCCGAAGAGCGACAGATACTGCCTTGCAACCAAGCCGCCCATCGAATGGGCAATGATACTTATTTTTGGCTTTCCGGCCTTCCATTGCAGCAATTCAATGATATCCTGGAGGCGGAGTGCATAGTTCTCGATGCGCTCGTGCTTTTGGGCGGAGATTTTAATGCCGCCGAGGGAATAGTCAGTGATGTAATAATAGCTGGCCGATACGGTGAGGGGATTTCTTGCCTGCGACCATACTCCCTTGTTGGAATCCTTGATGCCTGCGCTCGTGTCAAGCTGGCCGGCATTGATGTAGCCTTCTTTTTCGAGGCTCTGCTGTAATTTCTTCAGGAGCCTCAGGGAATATTCTGGCGTGTTTTTGTCATTGAGGGCGTGGCCGTGGATGAGCAGGACAGGGGAGGGCAAGGCTGTTTCTGTGCAATCTTCATTGCAGCATTCTCCGCATTCGCCGAATGCACAGCATAAGGGATTAAGCTCGGGAAGGCCCGGTGCCATATAGATATCAATAGAAGGGAGGGCAGTGCTTATCTGTTTAAATGGCACCCCTTCAAAACTAAAAAAACTTTCGTTCCATACTATCTCCGGAGACTTGTTGGCATAGCCTTCCTTAAGGCAGTTGAGGTCGAGGAATCTATCTATCTCAACAGTATCTTCCAAAACCAAGCTGGTGATATTCTCCTCAGAAAGGTTGTATCGTTCCATAGCGATAAGTAAGCTGCTGCCCCCATCACCGTTTATACTGCCGTTTATACTGCCGTTGATGCTGCTGCGGGACACATTGTTTTGTGAGTTTATACCTTGTGAGTTTATCCCTTCGGAGTTTATACTCCGTGAGTTTAATTCAGTGCTGACAATCTGTTTGAGCGCCTCTTTTTCTTCGATAGCAGAGGTGTTCAGCCATTCGGCTATTTTGATAAGAGAGCTATGCCTTAACTGCAACTTTTTCTCCTCAAGAGCACGGTCGAACAAGGAATCCTCAAGTGTCGCATTGAATGCCGACTCTCTTTTTGTTATTGACGCATTATTCTCATCCTCAATCTCTGAACTCATCGCCTTAAGCATACGGCAGCTGAATGCAGGGGAGTAGTTGCCTGGCTGGTTTCTTTTCTCTCCAAGAAATGCGCTTCCTTCCCAAAGCATCACAAGCCCCCTGGCATTTGTTTCCCTAAAGCCTGCAAGAAAATCATCGATTTGGCTTTCCAGAAGAGTGAGGTTCCTCTTGAGGGAGAGGGCAGATGAACTATTTTTATTGGAGATCAGGCTGTATACCTTATCAATCTGCTGGAGCGTGGCTGAGAATTTTTCAATCCTTGCATCATTTCCCGGATTCCTTTCCTGCCGGTAAACATCGGCTATCGGCAGCAATGAAGTGGCAAGGCCGATAATCCCTTTAACCCTTTGGCTATTGTTGTTGATAAGCGAGATGGTTTCTCTGGAGGAACTTTGCAATTCAGACGCTTGGTCCAGGATACTGCCTTCTTTCTCTCCTGAAAAGTTTGAAAGCAGCTTTTCCATCGACCGAAAATCATGGCTTTTCCAGAGGGCAGTTATATTCGAAGTTGCTGACTCCATCTCATTGAGGGATTTTCCTATGCTCTTATGGCTCTTATCAAACTCCTCCCTTTCAAGAACCTCAAATGGAATCCTTGTCAAGAGAAGCTTATTCTCTTCGAAAAGCTTACTTAGGTCATTCATGGCGGAGATAAGGGATTCTGTTCTTTCTTTTAAGCTTGCAGTGTGCTCCTTCTCTTCTCCGGAAAGTTCGTAATCCTGGATGATGAATGAAGAAGCATATCTCTTTTCTCCTGCAGCACGGCAGAGCAGGGAAGGCCTGTTTGCGCATGACGCTTCAAAGAGATAAAGGCGCTGCCCTCTGCCGGAATCTGGTGCGGGAATGACAACCTGCTCTGTGGCTTTGCCGTTCCGCTGCAAAATCCTCATGGTCATCGAGAGCACAGATTCGTTAATTGGCCTGCTTATATCCCTGAGGCTGAGGTTGCATGCGGCATCGCAACCCCGAAAATTGCGGATGCTGGCGGTAAAGGAAGTTTCGTGCTCTTCCCTGCCAGTTGTTGAAAAGCTATATTCATGCGGCTCAAGCTCAATGGCAAGCTCATCATCGAGGAAAAGCCTGATCTGGATGCCCAGGACAAAGATTATGACAATGATAAGGGTGGCTGCCAGAAGGGCGGTAATCACTATCCTCTCAAACCGCTCCTCTTTTCTAAACTCTTTTTTGGTCTCAGCAGGGTGAGGGGCAGAGTTTTGTGCATCCTGCTCAACTTGGCGGACATTGTGTTGAGGGGCCCCTTCATGATGGGAATGTGCCTTATTCTCAACTAGCCCTTCCTGAATTTGGTGATTGCTTAGGCCTTTTGGGTTTTCCTTTCCGTCATAATGCCTGCCATGGGGGACTTCCTTTGCCACTTTATCCTTCTCCTCAGTTTGGTGATGGGCGCTGCTTTGGGTACCCTCCATTTCTTCATGAGAATAGCGATGAGGCAGCCCCTTGGATTCTTCACCATCTTTTTGATGAAGATGAGCTGCCATCTTTTCCTGGTCTTCCATCTCAATGATGACCGAGAGTACATTTTTAAAGTTATGGGATTCTCCCCGTTCATGGAGCTGGAAACATTTTTCAGAAATGAAAGGAATAAGGCATTGCTTAGCCCGATGGCAGGCGTGACTGATGCAGCATTCAGGTCGCTTGCAAAATCTTACGGCGCAGGAATGACTTATACTGAGTTCCTGAGCAGCGCAGCCATTGTCCGGGGGAGCAGGGCGACAGAAGGGATGCTAAAGGTTGCCCCAAATGAAAAGCCTGTCGCTGTGCAGCTTTTTGGCAGCAGCGAAGATGAGATTGTGGAAGCAGCAAAGCTTGTTCAGGGAATGTTTGACATCATCGATATCAACTGCGGCTGCCCTGCATGGAAAGTCATCCGGACTGGAGCCGGCAGCGCAATGCTGAAAAAGCCTGAAGAGATTGGGAAATTTGTCAGCAGGATAGCCTCTTCTGTCAGCAGGCCGGTAACTGTCAAGATAAGGTCAGGCATCGATGCAAAGCATATCAACGCCGTCGAAGTTGCGAAGATCATCGAGGATGCAGGAGCGTCTGCTGTTGCTGTCCACGGAAGGACGCAGGAGCAGGGCTATTCTGGCGCCGCTGACTGGGAGATCATCAAAAAAGTTAAAGAGTCAGTCAATATTCCGGTCATCGGCAACGGCGATGTCTTTACGCCGGAGCAGTTCAAGGAAAAATTAGATTCTTCAGGTGTAGACGCCATCATGATTGCCCGTGGGGCGATGGGAAATCCTTTTGTGTTCAGGCAGATCAAGGACTTTCTTGATACAGGAAAATACACTATGAAAAAAGGCATTGGGCAGTTCTTTGAATATTTAAAATTGGCCGAAAAGTTTTCTATCGATGTTGCCACAATCAAGGCTCACGCCATGTCGTTCTCAAAAGGGCTCAAGAATGGAGCTGCCCTCAGGAATTCTCTCGGCAGGTGCCAAAGCGAAGGGGAGATCAGGGAGAAAATAGAAAGTTTTTGCCAAAAAGATTGAACTGTGGCTCGTTTCGCCTTTCCAAAATCCCATAAATTGTTGCGGAATCGTCAAATGTTGCAGAATGCATAATTTGTTGCAGAATGCCTCAATTGTTGCAGGCTGGCTAAATTCCCGACCTCGGAAGCCTGGCGCTGTTGCCCGGCCCTCTGAACTTGGGGGGGATGAATCGGCCCGGGGGAGGGGAGGGA
>JACPBU010000083.1 GCA_016180165.1 Candidatus Woesearchaeota archaeon
TGTAAAGCCCCGCTCTTTAGAGCGACTTTTGAGTCTAAAAATGCGAACGTAAAAGCCCCGCCCTTTAGGGCGGGGATAGTTCGCATTTTTTTTACTTTTGCGGTTTTTGACATATTTGTGTCTTTTGCTATATTTGAGAAAGTCAACTGTCCGCTGGTTCAAATCCTGAACATCAAGAAGGCCCCTATAGAAAAGTGCGAGGGGCCGGATTCGAACCGGCGAATGGACTAACCAACGGGATTGCCTAGCTGCAGTTGTATTTTCACTACCTTTACTACCTTCTTAAGTCCCGCGCATTTGACCAGGCTTTGCTCTAAGGGCCATCCTGCTGGCAACCCTCGCAAAATACCTGGGCAAAACAAGAATTGACAAACCTTATTTAAATCTATTGTGGTGCTGTACGTATTAAGCTAATCGAGTGGGCTCTACTATCTTCAAAACTCTTGATTGGTTTTGCAAAGGCTCTGTGTCCCCGATGGGTGAAAAAGCGTTCCTGTCCCTTCGGGAAGGAGGGCGACCCCCCACGACGAGCTTGATTAATTTGGACAAGCGAGTTTTGACCTGTCGGAAATCGTTATATCTTATAATGATAGTAACGATTTCTGAGCATGCTCAAAAACAGCAGTTTTTGACATTAGGATAGTAGAGCCCACGCTCAAAAACAGCAGTTTTTGACATTAGGATAGTAGAGCCCACGTCTGAAGCTTAATACATACGTGGTGCTTGTTCCACTGGGGCGGTGTATTCTTCGAAAAAAGATTTAAGCGATCCATAGAGGCTTTCAACGTATCCTGCAACAACCCCGTCATATTTCCTTTCCTGAAATTTGTAGATATAATGCTCAAAAGCTGCCCGAAAGAAATAAAACCAGCCTTTCTGCTGCCACATCCCATGCAGGTGAGTTTCGAGAAATGCATCAAAGATGATTAGGGCTTTTCCCTTGTTCAGGCGCCTTTCCCTTCCCTTCTTCTTTATGCTTGCAGCGGTGACTTCCTGGAACAATGCACGCATGCGCACCACTGACAGGGCCAGCTCGGAGAGGTGATGGAATATCTCGATTGTCCATTCAATATCTTTTCCCTGCTCGCTCACATACTCCCGCTTCATCTTCACCTCTTTTTCCATGCCGTTATCCTCTATCCATCGTTCTACTACCTCAAAAAACCGCTGCACTTCAAAAGGGCCGTCATAGGCCAGTTCACGGTTTTCAACGACAATCTTTTTTTCGCTCATGTTCAATGCCCGGGAGAATGGCTGGGTGCCTTGGGGAGGCTCTGCATATTGAGGAATCTCTCGACGAGGTGAAAGAGCTCATAACAATCCCTTGTCAGCTGCCTTTCGAAGCGGTCAGTATACAGCTTATAGATAAACTTGTCAAACATCGTGCGGAGAAATATCAGCAGCGGCCTGTCTTCCCACTTGCTTTCGCTGTCCGTCTGAAGGAATCCATCAAGAAAAAAAAGGATCCTCCCCCTGTCAACCTTCATCTTCCTTTTGTCTTTCACGAGCTCAACTTTCTTCAGGTTCTTGCCGAGGATGCGCATCTTCAGGCAGAAGATAGTATAGTCGGAGAGCCTCTTGGTAACCTGGTTCTCATACTCAATCTGCCTTCCGTCGGGCGTCTCAATCTCATTTGCCTTGTTCTCATTCTTCTCCATATCTTTCTCGAACGCCCATGCATTGATGACCCGGATCAAACCCTTAAAATCAAAGGTTCCCGAATAGTCCAGCTTCAGATGGTCAACAATAAGCCTGAATGATGACATCTAATATCTCCTCCAGATGCCGCCGATGTGGCGGTGCTCAAATTCGTCTGATTCCATCTGCAGCTTATTTTTAATAAGGGCGTGGAGCTCGTAGAGCTCGTATTTCAACTTGGTCTCCCACCCCATGACGATATTGTTCTTGATGACATACTTCTCGAAGAAATTTTTCAGCTCCCTGAGAAAGCTGGTCCCACCGAACTGCTTTTCCCAGTCAGTGGCCAGGTCTGCCTGGAGCTCAACCCAGATCCTTCCCTTGGTGAAGATCCGCTTATCTCCCTGCTGGTCAACGACCTCAATGTCCCTTGCGTCGTAAGTATGCATATAGATGGCGTAATGGAACTGGACATATTCTGTCTCTTTTCTCTCGGCTTCCCAGATGTATTGCCGCTCTACACCAAAGGGAGAGGGGCGCTTATGCTTGTAAACGCGCTCATGGAACTTGTATTTCCTCAGGTGGAAGAATTCTGCAATGGATTCATAGAGCTCCTGCATATTCCAGACGCCGGTTCTCCTGATATAGAGCGGGCCTTCACCATATGCGGCAGCGACGCTTTCTTTGGGCATGGGAAAGTTTTGAGAAACTGAATATATAAAGCTTGTGCCCTGTTTTTGGGTTATCAGCGAAATGTGGCCCTGAATCGGGATTGGAGGGCAATGCTAATAATTAATGAGAACTTCCACATCTTTTCCGAAAATACCTTTCAAATGGCCGAAAAGCTTTTCCTTGATAAACACTTTAGGGGGGATGTTGATCTTGGCGATGTGTTTCTCCATCTCTTCCAGGCTTGATTTGGTTGGAAGGCCAATACTGCCATCGGGATTAATCTTTGCCTTGAGAATCTCCTTCTCTTCCTTGTCAATATCTGTGGTGATGAATGCCTGGTCATCCATGAGGAGTATCTCGCCATAATGGTCGCCGTGCTTGACGCGGACCTTTGCCCGCTCAAGCTCCCTGCCTCTTGCCCTCTGCATATGCTCAACCAAGAATCTCATCAATTGTGAGGAATCCCTCTTGATCTTGTCGACTTCGGGCTGGGTGAGCTTCCCTTCCTGGTAGTCCTTCTTTGCCTTCATGATCTCATTGAGCATACGGAGGAATTTTGCAGGTATCTTGCCGCCATGGACAAGCTCGCGCTCAAAGCATTTGATGACATCATCATCATTCACGCGCTCAACGCCCTCCTGGCGGAGGACATCCCTGATGACGGTAACAATAGAGTCATATACTTCAAGCAAGAGGCGCTTTATCCTCTTTAGGAATTTATCTGCGGCATCAAGCAATTCATCAACTTCCTTCCCGGTGAGGTCTTTTTTCAGGCCATGCTCAATATCTTTTCTTGTCGTGACAACCTTGTCGAGCGTCTCGATGAACTTTTCTTCCAGAAGCTTCTCTTTCTTGACAAAAATCTCCCTCATGAGCTCCGCTGTCTCCTTTGGGGCTGGAGGCGGAACACCATACAGCATAAGGGCTGCCTGTGAAGGGGTTAGAATCGCATAATAAATGTCTTCCATCCCGATATTCTTGAGCTCGGTCCTGACCCTGGTGAGCATCTGCTCCCCCGATGCCATGAACATATCGATAGCTTCAGTGCTTGGCTTGATCTTACCCATCCTCAACAGCTGCTTCCAAGGCATGAAGATGCCACGGTCATAGAAGGGAACACCGTCCCTAAGAAGAGTGAAAATGATGGGATTTGCTTCTTTCAATGAGTCCCAGAAATCAGTGAGGATATAGACCTGGATGTTGAGCTTATTCCTGATGCCGGTCATCTCCCCTGCCTCAATGCCCATGCCGATGATGATAGCACGGAGCTTGTCCTTCAGCTCAACCCTGGTCATCCTCTTGACGTCGGTGTCATCAATGACAATCCAGACATCAATGTCAGATGTTTTTGTCGCCCTGCCCTGGATCAATGAGCCGGCAAGGACGTAAGAAACGATATATTTCTCAAACTTCCTCAACACCATGGTCTTGTGGATCTCAGCAATCTTGATGGCAGCAAGCATACCCGTGTCATATACTGGGGCTGAAAGGGAGATGAGCTGGAGCAATTCATATTTTGCATCGTAACAGTTCTGCCAGAGCTCGCTGAGGATAATCACCTCAGGGATTATCTTCGGATCAATCTCCTGGGCCTGCTTATCGACGATAGTGAGCAGCTTCTGCTTCAATTCCTGCTTTGACATCTTTTTTGAGTCGGAATCATCGACGAGAACAAGGACAGATATCTTTTCGGTGTCCGGCTTTTCACCCTCCTTCGGCCTTGGCGGCGGGAGAAGGGCAACAGCCATGATATACTTGTCAAACTTTTCCACAACTTTCTTTTGGAACTTCTCTAATTTCGCCTTGATTTCCTTGAGCTTCTCCTCTTGTTCTTTTGTCAGTGGAGGAAGCTGGGGCATTCCTGGCTGAGCGCCCTGAGGAATCCCTTGCTGCGGCAAAGTTTCTTGGGGGGTTGGTTGGCTCTGGGGAGGCTGTATCGGGCCTTCAGGGAGCTTTGTGTCAACACCGATCGGCTTTTGGGGTGGCTGAGCGTTAGCTTTACCCTTATATGATTCTGAAGATGAGCTTTCCTGCTGTGCCTTGTGTTTTTTACCCATAGGGAACCTGCTTTTGCTTATGGATTTATAAGAGTGTTTATAAAGTTTGCTTTTTCATTTATTGTTTGTTATCGTTAAGTGGTAAAATTATTTTGGAATTTCTGGGCACTGGAGCATGAGGCGCCCTTCATTCTTTTTTCTTCCGACGGTAATCTTGGGCTGGCCTTTTACTGGCCGGGTGAATGCATCTTTTGTTTTTTCAACCGAAAGATTTATAAGTTAGCGTTTCTCTATTTTATCATTCCATAGAGGAGAAGGAGCAATAGAGAAAAATGGAATTTTAAAGGTGCGAGAAAATGGCAGAACACGGCGATCATGGGCATGGCGGAGGGCATAGTAAATCCAGTGTGGAAGTTGCTGCGAATAAAGCAGTCCGGCATATCAAAGAAGTTGTCGAGAGCACGAGGGAGTTGCCTAAATATGTCCAGTCTATTTTTCAATCCGGGCGCTTTTATGACACCGATGGTAATGCAAAAAATGTTGACAAACTTGCAGAACAAATATTGGGCCCTGAGGGAGAGACACTTTATAATCGGTTACAGAAATATCTCCCAGAAACGGAGCGTGGAAGGGCATCTGAGGATATTCTTGCACAATATGGCATTAGTTATGAAGATATGGTTGAACTCATCTTCAGCAACCTTGATCCAGATGGGAAGATAGGTGTCCAGACTGAGCAGGCAATTGAAGGGGCGATACGGCGGGCTGCTCAAGACCCTCTTTTAAGGAAAGTCGATAATCTCGTATTACAGAAAAAAAGTGCCAAAGAAAAAGCAGGTGTTCTGGCAGGGATTGCCCATGCGTATCAGGACGAAGGGTTGGAAGAAATTGCAGATGCATTATTGGAACAGCATAGAAATAACCCAGATAGGTTAAATGCATCATTAAATTATCATCCCCTTAAAGAGTTGGTTCACTAATGAAAAAGTTTAGGAAAGCCCTTGATAACGTCGAGAGTGTTCTCAAGAGCAAAAAACTCTCGAAAGAGGAAAAAGAAAAAAAGGTGTACCACCTTCTTAATATCCATAATGGGACCTGTGCTGTGGTCTTCCACCAATTACAGGAATTGCAGAAGCTTCATCGGCTTTATCAAACACAGCTTTACATCTTTATGAAATTCCTTTCGGAACGGCACCTTCCCAAAGATATACCCTTTTATTTGCGAGAAGTTAAGAAACTTCGGCATATGCATCTTGATAGGTATCAACTCATTAAAGAAATATTGAAGGAAGAAAAATTCCTTGAATGATTTACTTTCTCCTTTTTACCGCCTTTTACTTCAAAGTCGCTGGGTTTAAAGCCCCGCTCTTCAGAGCGACTCTGAAGGACTAAAAATGCCGAACGTTAAAACCTCGGGCTTTATCCCGAGGATAGTTTTGCATTTTTTTTACCTTTTGGGACTTTTTTACCGCAACCTTTTTAAACAAATCATTACTGTCTAGTGGTATATGGGTAGCTTCGATGGGGCTTATCGGGGAGGGTATTGCCATGACGGCACACAATTGCCCAGGCAGTATGCTTCAAGTGATGTTGAATTAGATGCCCTGCTGGGCGGGCCCGGGAAGTATGGCAAGCTGACTATGCGTGAGGACAGGGCTGACCTGTTTGAGCAGTTTCTTGCGCCAAAGGGAGTCAATATCGAATATGTTCCTGTGGCAAAATCGTATGGGATCGCGATACCTCTTGAGGGAAGGTTTAATATCGCCGGCAGCTCGAATGTTGGAACTGTCATGGCGCATTCCTACATTGCATTGGATATGAGGGATGTGGGGAAGTTTGTCAGCAAAATAGGGGATTTTGTCGATGCTCAACGGCAATTTATGAAGAACGATGCTGGAATCGAGCTCCAGCAATATATGGATGAACAGGGGCTTATCCCTTTGCCTTTCAAATTTATCGGTGTTTTTGCCAAGGGTGACCCCGGAATCATGGGCGTCAGGAAGGCCAATAAGGCTGCATACAAACAGTTAAACTTCCCTTACCCCCTTGTTCCGGAAGACATAGGAGATGCTGCAATCATCTACATCAACGAAGATGCTTATCAAATGATCAAGGGAGATGTAATCCAGTCTGGGGCAACGGCTGGCGATATCTTTGATAGGGGCATCGCAGAGGAATATGCCCACCTTTTCAGGGACTCTTTTTCAAGGATTGCCAAGAAGGTGCTTGCAGAGAGGGCTATCCTGCGGGAGGAAAAGGCAACCAAGCAAGACCTTATCAGCGTCTATGGTCGATTGGTTGACAAGGCTGTCAAGCCGAGTGAAAAAGCCAGATATCAGAAGGTCATCAAGGCATTGGAGCATGATATTGCAACAATCGAACGATACCGGAAGAACGCTAAGGAGCAAGCTCCAGAATCATCTCTTGAAACACTCGTTGCTGAACCCGGAGAGGGTGAAAGCTCTTCTGGCAGCGGCCACTACCAGGGAAACTTTGCTGAAGGGGTGTATCTTGTTGAATCTGGTGAAGGTTCGCAAGAAACTGGGGAAGCATCCCTCATGCCGGGAAAACCTTTTGGCAAATCAGGAGAATCCAGCATATCATCAACCTATTTAGGCCAATCAGGAGAATCTTCCGGCCAGGAGGGAGCTTCAGGCCAAGGAGGAAGTGCATCTGATGGAGGAGGGAGTGCGTCAGGTGACGGTGGAGCATCAGGCAGCGAGGGAGGAAGTGGAGATGGCGGATCTGGGGGCGCCACTGGGGGAGAATAAATAAAGAGTAATGGGGAATTAATACTCAAGGTGCTGTGTTCTTTGCTATACTGTGTTCTTGGCTGTTTCATCACTCTTTTCTGCCCGTTGTTATGATGGCATGCACCATCTCAAGCATCACCAGCCTTACTGCCACGAAAAATCCTGCGAGGAAGAAGAACGGCAGCAGGGAAATGAGAATATTTGCTTCTTCAGTCAGAATCACAAGATAGATGGAAGACAAAGTGATGAGGGCAGCCGATAGAAACACCGGGATCAGCTGATGGGCTTTCTGGAGCGCTGTCTTCCAGAATTGCCGGGGGAATGATCTTAAGGGGTAGGGGGCAAGGGAAAATGAAATTATGGTCAGGTAAGCGATGAGGGAAATTGCCAATACTGCTATGACTAATGGGAGAAAAGAGCCCTGGTCTATGAGCACCATCGATGATCTCAGATTCCCTGCAATACTGTTGTAGACAAGGAATAGAGACACTATCGAAATGAAGGCCAGCTTAAGGGCCAGCTGGAATCCCTTCCACTTTTTCAATCCGAGGATGAGTTTTGCAGAAATGACCCAAAGCAGGCCGTTCATCACCAGAAAAGTGGCTGCAATGCCCACTGCCGCATTCTTGAGGTATGATGAAGCTTTTTTGTAGCTCTGGAAGACAATATATGCATCCTCTTTGCTGAGGGGCATCTGAACAGCGTCACTAGCCCGGACAGCGTCAAATACACCAATCGCTTTCCTACCTTCTTCGGTCGCCGGGATAAGCGTGAAAAAAAGGATAACTGCTATTGCGGAAAAGAAAAGCAGCTGAAGGAAGATGAGCCCAATGACTTTGGCCTTGTTTTTTCTTATCAGCGAGACTGTCCGCTTAACTGACTTCAGGAGGAGCATAAAGCGAACCTGGGCAGGAGGCTATTTAAATGTTTTGAGAGTGTTTCGGGTGATCCTTATTTCTGAATTATAGGAAAAGACATTAATATTCGTATATTTTATTGCTAAAGTAATGTCTTTTCCTAATAAGCAAGTGACTTTTTGCAGGTAACAAAAGTTACGATAATTAAAGTCCCTTGCTATAACCTAAATAATCGAAATGTTAATATACAAACCAGTCAGAGCTACACCAATGCTGAAAAGAGGTGAGATGAGCTCGCAGTGGCTGACTTTTCTTGTTGCTTTAATCATCGTCACTGCGATTGTGCTTTTTGGCTATAATTCCTATTCCTCAATCTCAACGCAGCAATGCCTTGTCCAGCAGGCTGGGTTTGAGCAACAGCTCAGGCTTGATATGGATACGGCTTTGAGCAATGAGGACAGCTCCGAGAAGAAATCATATGTGGTGCCCTGCGGAGTCGAGAAACTTTATTTTGTGGACAACGGGAACATAGATCCTTCTGACCCCTTTGTCCAATCGGTGCTTGAGACTTTGCCCCTGATACAAGATGCCCTCGAGGATGCAACCGGAAAGAATCTGTTCTTCCTTTCCAATGGGAGGGTTGAGAAGGCAGCAACTGTGGGCAATGTTACTCTTGAGTTTCCTTACTTCAAATGCTTTGCTGCAAGCAAAGGAAAGGTTGAGATGCTAATCGGAGAGGAGAATGGGACGGCGGTATTGCAGCATACAGAGCCAAAGTTCAACTGCGGGGCGACGACATCCCTTGTTACTGTGAATGTTGAAGAAGCCCAAGATGTTTTTTCAAAAGGCCTTGCACCTACTGATCCAGAGCAGGGTGGCAACTGTGAAGATGATGAGGGCAACACTATCGGGGGGGTCAGCGATCAAGATGAAATAGGAAGTTTTCTAAATCAGGGATGCGGAACGAAAAAGCTCAAAATTCATAAGGAGAAGGTGGAAGCGCTCAGGGCAATCAGGGTGGACGAGAAAGGGACAAAGGTAACTCTCCGGTTCAGGGTTGTCCAGGGGGAAGATATTGATGACTTTATCTTTTTGGAATATATACCCAAGGTATGCGTTGCAGGCCTCAAGGATCCCAACGAAGGGATGGATGAAGAAGAAAAGGGGAGGCATAAATCCGAACAAATATTAAATGAAAATGGGGAATTCTTGACAAAAGATGACCCTCTGCTGATGTGGAGCTTCTCAAAGCTTGGGATGGAAAAAAAGACTGTCCATTACAATCTCAAAAAGCCGCTCAGCACCGAATGCCAGCAGTTCATCAAAGGGATTTCGATGTCGCTGGAAGGGAATGGGGTGAGTGGTTGAGGGGATGGAGCATAACAGCTGAATTTTCTTTATTATCCCTCTCCTTCCCTTTCCCCCTCTCCTTCCCTTTCCCCCTCTCCTTCCCTTTCCCCCTCTCCTTCCCTTTCCCCCTCTCCTTCCCTTTCCCACTCTCCTTCCCTTTCCCCCTCTCCTTCTCTCTCTTCCCTTTCTTTGCCAGAAATAATCCGGTTTTCTACGCAAGGCTTATATACAATCTTAATTTATTGTGGATGGGGTGAGTTAATGAAGTCTTTAATATGGCTTTTTAGCGTGCTCTTGTTAACCCCTCTGGTTTCTGCAGTTCCCGATAATCCAGTTCCTTTAACCGAATTCTATAAAGCAAATAACTTAAAACTTTCTTTTGGAGTGCAGTCTTCAGGCTGCGGCCAGAATTTTGTCGACAATGGAGAAGATTCATGGTCTTTCAGCACAAGCTGCACAAAGGACAGCGGCAAGTGGGCTAATTTGGCAAAGAGATTTTGCGTGATTTTTAGACTGACTTCTTCCGACAAATAGAGCTCCAGCAAGTCATTGACGGCGCCTAAGGCAAAGCGTAGAAGCGCCAGCACGCACAGCGCCAACATGAGGGTGACAAAAAGTGAGCTGTTTTTGGTAGTGAAGGCCACATCAAACATCACGCGGCTTAAAGCAGGTGGCAGCAGACTTAAGCCAGTGGCTAGGGTGCCAAACAGGATTGCACAAACAAAAGTTCCAAGGTAAGGTTTAAGAAAGCGATGGAAACGTTTCCAGAGCGAAAATGTCGTGATTGGCATAGAGCTATTGTACTGATGAAAAGCTTTTCTGACAAATAAAAAGGAGTAAAAATGCAGCTGTTGAAGGAACTTTCTGAGAGTTATGGGGCGCCCGGCTTTGAAGACGAGGTGCGCGCAGTGGTTTTACGCGAAGTCAAAAAACTGGCAGATAGTGTAAAAGTCGACCCCTTAGGTAATGTGATTGTGCTCAAAAAAGCTACGCTCAAAGGCAAGCAGCCAGCTAAAAAAGTGATGTTGGCTGGACACATGGATGAAATTGGTTTTGTGGTGAGCCATGTCAATAAAGATGGTTTTTTGCGCCTCACTCCGCTGGGTGGCTTTGATCCCAAAACACTCATTGCCAAGCGCGTGATGGTGCACGGCAAAAAGAAAAAATTTCTTGGCATGATTGGCACCAAGCCCATTCATGTAATGAACGCAGAAGATCGCGCCAAAATGCCGCAGATGACCGAAATTTTTG
>JACPBU010000084.1 GCA_016180165.1 Candidatus Woesearchaeota archaeon
TTTCCCGGCATTATCGATGAGCCCGGCTCCACTGCCGGCAGAATAATCTCACCGATAGCGGTGTTGGGGCCGGAGGCAAGCAGGCGGAGGTCGTTAGCTATTTTCAGGATATCGGCTGCAAGAAGCTTTACTGCGGCAGAGAGGTGGGCGATGTCGGTGTGGAATTGGGTGATTTCGATGCCGTCCTTTGGAATTTGGAATTCTGTTCCCGTTATTTCTTTCAATGCCTTCATTATCTCCGCCCTGAATCCTTTTTTTGTGTTGATGCCTGTGCCAACGGCGTTTCCACCGACGCCCAGCTCTAATAGATTTTTCCTTGCTTCTTTGAGCCTTTCAATATCTTTTTCAATTGCCCTTGCGTAAGCGCCAAATTCCCGGCCCAAGGTTATCGGAACAGCGTCCTGAAGATGGGTTCTTGCCGACTTGAAGATATGAGAAAATTCTGAGGCCTTTGAGCCCA
This sequence comes from Candidatus Woesearchaeota archaeon, assembly GCA_016180165.1. Taxonomy (GTDB): domain Archaea; phylum Nanobdellota; class Nanobdellia; order Woesearchaeales; family JACPBV01; genus JACPBV01. Next base: position 461 of record JACPBU010000084.1, read on the forward strand.
ATGCTGACCATAAGCCTGCTGCTGCATCGATTAGCGCTTTTGATTTTTCGAAGGATACCATCCTTATTGCAGAGGGGACAATATTATTGGTTGACTGGCCCATATTCACGTGGTCGTTTGGGTGAATGATTGTTTTGTCGCCTTTCTTTCCTCCGAGAATTTCGCAGGCAAGATTTGCGATGACTTCGTTGATATTCATATTTGAAGAAGTTCCTGAGCCGGACTGGAAGGCGTCAATACAGAACTGGTTTTCAAATTCCTCATTAATCCCTCCATTAAATCCTCCAACAAGCTCTCCAGAAAGGATTTTCTTTCCTGCCTGCTCAATCGCAGATGCTTTGTTTATTTCAAGAAGCCCAAGGCTATGGTTTGCCCTTGCGCATGCTATCTTAAGCTTAACCATCGCCCGGATAAGCTCAATCGGAAATATCTCTCCTGCAGCATTGAAATTTTCGAGAGAACGGGAGGTGTGGATGCCGTAGTATGCGCTGTCCGGAATTTCCTTCTCACCCAAAGAGTCTTTTTCGAGCCTCACGCATAGACGGGATAGCCGGAGGTTTATAATCCTTATTCTATTTCTCCTACTCTTTTTCTTCTTTCAGCGCAAGCTTGCGGACAATCTCCTCGATGCGCTTCTGGCTCTTCCTCACAATGAGGTAGGTGTAAAATACTGCCCAGATAAGGAACATGAAGCCTATGATGATGAAAAAGTCCAGCCTTCTTGAAAGATTCAATGACCGGATGATGGGATCAAGTATCTGGGGGATGATGGAGAGGATAGTAAAAGCGATCCAGAGCGAAATCCAAAATGAAAACTCCCTGACTGTCAGTTCCCGGCGCTTGAAGTTCAGAAAAGTGATGTAGAGAAAGCCTAATCCTACCAGGATGCCCAACAATTGGATGCCTAAAATTTCAGATGCCATCTTATTTGGTCAGCCTCCACCAGAGCATACTGCATATTATCTTGATGCCATCAAAGATCGTTGTTCCCTTGTAGCGGTCAGCATAGATTGTTTTTATCGGAACCTGGGCGTATCTGAGCTTTTGGATGCCCATATTGGCAATCATCTCGGTCTCCATGCTGTAAGAGGAGGATGACCACCTCACCTTTTTATAGGCTTCGGCGGTGAATGCCCGGTAGCCACATTGGGTGTCGGCTATGCTTACCCCAAAAAGGAGGCTCATCACTTTGCTGAGGCCCCAATTGCCTATCCGAAAAACGGCTGGCATCTGCTGTGAGAACTTACGAAAGCCAAAAACAATATCATGGCTATTAAGCCTTTCCAGAAAGTTTGGAATCTCCTCAGGATCATGCTGGGTGTCTGCGTCGAGCACAACAAGTGAATGCGCTCCTTTCATGACTGCATAATCGCATCCTGTCTTCAGGGCAGCACCTTTGCCAAGATTAATCACATGCCTAAGGACAACGGCACCTTCCTCTTTGGCTGCTCCAGCTGTTCCATCAGTGCTGCCGTCGTCGACCACCAAAACTTTGCCGAATCTCTTTGCTTTTGCAACAACCTCTGTGATATTATGCTCCTCGTTGCGGGCAGGGATGATGAGCCAGGCATTCTCTTGTTCCATGTTTGACACTCCATTAAACTTTCATTCCTGTGAGATGTTTCCGCTGGAAGGTGAACTTCCATCAGCTGGAGCAGAGGAACTCCCAGGGGGGGAGATGATTGGGGCGATTTCTTCATCTGCCATATCCTCTTTTTTTTGTTCTGTTACATTTCTCCAAATGGGGTGCATGTTTGTTGCATTGCCCAGCCAGTTTATCTTCCATACCTGTATCCTGCTGCCAAAGATGGACTGCTCTTCTGAAATCTTTTCAACGAACTTCAGCCCATGGCCTTCCAGATAAAAAAGCCTTGAAAAGAATGACAATGTGAGTTCCGGATCGCTGATGACAGCGATAAACTCCTGCTCTTTCGACGGAACGAGAAGCATGCCCATCGGCAAAGATTGGTTGAACTCCTTCTTTACGATAGTTCCATCGGCCCTGGGCATCGCAATCAACTTAGGATATCTCCTGCCCTGGCTTGTTTCGATGCCATCGGTCTCAAGAGTTGCGGTATCGATGGTGATGGCGATGCCCCTGTCGAGGCTGCATTGCACTTTTGTGGTGCCTGCATTTCTGCAATTAACCCTCCCCTGATACTGGGGCCATGGCGCAATCCAGTCATTGGCATCCCTGCTGTTTTTTATGGCCAGCACCTCAAAATAGAGGTCTTCAGCATCTGCTTCGGCGATTCCGAGATAGGATTGGAGGAAAGTTATGCTTTTCTCTTTATCTTTCTGGTATCCATCCTGCTTCAATGTCTTATAGACAAGCGCTTTTTGGAAATCCCATAAGGCAAAGTGGGACCAGACAGGGGCCTTTCCGACCATATCCTCTGAGGCAATAAAATAATTCTCTGGCGGAGAGCAGTGGGTAAATGATAACACTCTCCCGATTGCCGCTTCAGAAATGTTTTTTTCCCTAAGCATCTTTTCTGCTTTCCCTTTATCTTCTTTGACAATAACCCTGAGCAGAGCTATTGCCTCAGGCGGATCTTTGACTTCGCCAGACAAGGAATCGAACGCATCGTTCTGGCCGCAATCAAGCATACGCAGGACTCCGGCAGCATACCCCTCATCTTCTGCGAGAAGGGCTGAGCCAACCCAATGGGCATTTGGGGAATTCTGGGAAGTTCCGTCGAAGGTAACCGGCCTGTTGGCCAGCGCCTTGAACCAATGCCCAAAATCCCACCAGGAGTTTATAATAGCCTCTTTGGCTGCTGCCTTATCGATACCTTCCAGCGATTTCTGCCATGCGTCATTTATCAGAGGAACCTGCTGGAAAGACTGGCTTTTTGCTGCAGAAAAAATAGGGAAGACAACCATCAGGACCACAATCGCTCCAATCCCTTTTGCAATAGCGCCGTTAAGCTTAAGGCTTCCCGTGAGCCCTTCGACGCCCCTCTCATATATCTCTTTCAATGCAAGGGAAAGGCACAATGCAAAAGGGGGAGCTGCAAGGAGGGCATAACGGACGCCTTTGATGCTTGCAAAGAGCACTGCAGAAAGCCAAATGAGCATGAGCATCGCAAAGAATATATTTGGCGACTGCTCTCTTTTTTTGAGAAGATACAACAAGGTGACGATAAAGGGAAGGCCCATCAACGGTAGGAATAAGAAGGGGCTGGCCAGATTGAGTGGGATCACTGCCATCAGGAAGATGGCGCTCCCGAGCAATGCTATCGAGCGATGCTTCTTGTCTTCAATCCTTGACGATAACAATGCCATAAGGCCAAGGAGAGCAATTATCAGGTAAGGCTTCCTTACGGCGACTGCATCAATCGCCTGTTTAAGCGAAGTTGGATTCTGTTCCGCAACTGTCGTAAAGACATTTGGCCAGACAGAGCTAACAGCAACCTCTTTCAGCTTCAGGAAGGAGCCTGGACCAGTGATGATATCATTAACTGCCTGAAATCCGGAAAAAAAAGAAGTAAACAAAACTGCAGAGAAGATGAAAACGATAAAAGCTGTGAACAATCCTCCCAAAGCATCTTTCTTTACTGGAGAAGAAGCGACGAAAATAAGGAATGCGGTAGAGGCTGCTGCAACATACAAGACGACAAGCCACCAGCCACCGGACCAAGAGAAGCTGAACAAGCCAACAAACAACCCGGAAGCGAGGGCGTAGGCTGCTTTCTTAACCTTCGAGACTGCAAACAGCGATTCTGTAAAAAGCCAGATGACCATCAGGGGGAAGAAAACATTATAGATATCATTGTCGGCGAAGCCGCCGGAAGTCCTCGCAAGCAGTGCCGGATGCAGTGAAAATATTATTGCCGCCAGGAAGCCGCCTACATTTCCTGCAACCCTTCTTCCGAGGAAAAAAAGAGGGAGCAAGCTTAAGAGCGAGAAAATTACTGGCGTGAAAAATGCAGCAGTCATCAGAGAGATGGAAGGCTTCATCGCTTTCATGAGCTTATAGACTGAAGCAATGCTGTATGCGTGGAACATATCAAACGGAACAAATCTACCTTTTGGAGCATACATAAAATTGTCATAGGGGGCTTCCCTTCCTTCTGCGTCCTTTTTCAGCTCATCGCCCGGATGGCCGTTTTTGATAATATTGCCGGCGTGCCTCATCCAATAATAAGGGTCAATGCCTAACAAGTAGGTCTGGCCTGAACTGTCCTGCATCGTCGAGCGGAAGTATGCAGACGTCGCTGCAATCTGACTGTTAATGTCCTGCGATTTCTGCTTTCTTAACTTTTGAAATTCAGCCTCAACAAGCGCATTCTTGTTGGGCTCAGGAAGATTTGGGTACTGCTGGCTTATCTGGCCAAGGATGCCCGCTTTAATATTCTGGTAGACTGCATCCTGGGCAATAGTGTCGGTAATGGGAAGAACAGCGGGCTGCAGCCTCAGATATAAGCTGAGGAGCAAAGGTATCAGCAATAAGGCAAAAGCAAGGAAAATCTTCTTATGCCTTGCAAATGAAGAAAACATCTTAGTGATATCCACCTCAGGCATCTCCTCGCCTTTTTCTTCATCTTTTTGGTGTGCGGGCGTATGAAGCTTGCCCTCTTCTGGCTGAGTGAGTTTCCTGAAGAATCCTTTAACTTTAGAAAAATCGATGGAAATCTCATCCTCATCCTGCCCTTTCTTTGAGGTATATCCCTTAGGCTGATGAGGAGCTGCCCTTGCCTCTTCCTTTTTTGGCTCTCCCCTGCCTTCTTTTTTCTTCTTAAAAAAATCTTTCACCTTACCAAAATCAAGGCTCATGTCGTCTTCTTCATCATCAAAAGGCATAGTGTAGTGCACCTCGGAGGTGTCAGGCAAATTTCGGTGGGGTTAAAAAGCTTTCCCCCAGCTTTTTGCTTGCGCAAATGCTTAAAAATCCCTCTTGGATTTTT
>JACPBU010000085.1 GCA_016180165.1 Candidatus Woesearchaeota archaeon
GGGACAGAAAAGGCCAGACAGAATAGACACCGCAAACATGCTAACGTCACTATGGCACAACCTTTGTTGGGTAGGATAGCTTAATTCTGTCCCACACCCGGTTTTTGGGCAAATGAATAAAACCACAAGAACAATGAATTGAATCTCTTATGGGCAACTCAAGAAAATAAACTTATCGACTCGCCTCAAGAAACAATTCAACAACTCAACCCGGGACATGTGCTTATCTTATCAATCAGCATCTTTTGGCTCGTCATCTCCAGAATATGAGGGCACTGCGGCTTTGCTGATGATCATGATGTCTCCTATCGATTTCACCAGCTGATGTGGGACAATAACCCCTTTTGCACTGCCTAAAACCCTGCTCAGGAAAGAATTTTTTGTTGCACGGACACGCCAACCGAAAACCTTGTTGCTTGCAAGAATGCTTTCTTCAATGTCACCGAAATATTCACCAGCATCAGTAAAGACGCGCATATCATATGATTCGCTGATCCGTTTCATCTTTAACATAGCCAGCCCCTCCACACCTGTCTGTGAAATTTACCTCTTCTCTTATTGCTTAGCCTAATTGTTCCAAGCAGTATACTGTTAGAAAAGTCAAGATATATAAAGCTACCGCTTCCCCTTATGGTTATTTCTCTACCTATGAAGTACAAAAATCTCATCCTTTTGGGGAGCTCACATATAGCCAAAGAGAGCGTTGCAGCCATCAGGAGGATCATTGCCGAGGAAAAGCCTGATTGCGTAGCCTTAGAACTCGATAAAGCCAGGTATTTTGCCCTGCTCAACCCGGCACCACGAAGCATAAGCATCTCTCTGCTATTCAAAGTCGGAGTCAAGGGATTTCTCTTTTCCCTCATCGGCTCATGGGCTGAGAAGAAACTTGGGAAGGCTGTGGGAGTCGCTCCCGGAGTTGAGATGAAAGAAGCAATCCATGAAGCCAACAAGCAAAAACTCAAGATTGCCCTTATTGACCAGCCCATCGAAAAGACCCTGCAAAGGCTCTCCCAAACAATCACCTGGAAAGAAAAATGGCGTTTTGTTGCTGATGCTTTCAGCTCCATCGTGCTGAAAAAGCAAGAGTTCTCTTTTGACCTCAATACCGTGCCAAACAAAGACCTCATCATCAAGATGATGGCTCATGTCAGGAAAAGGTATCCCAGCCTTTACCTGGCCCTTATCTCAGAAAGAAATAAGTTTATGGCACGGAAACTCTTCCACCTCATGCAGAAGCATCCGGAGTGGAAAATCCTGGCGATCGTCGGAGCAGGGCATACTGAGGGAATACACTCCCTTCTTTCCAACCCAAATGTTTATATAGTTTAAGGCGGGTGAAAGTATTATGCAGCGGTGGGTTGATTTCCAGTATAAAATCAAGCAGTATTTTGGCTTCTCACGAACTGAAATTGTCGGGCTTATTGCAACTATCTTAACGGTCTCCTTCATCATCTCTTTCCGTGAGTGGGGGAGGGATGAATTCAGCCTGCTCATCGGACTGGGCAATTGGTTCCATGCGATACTTATCAGCGCTCTCACTGTGCTGGCCGCCAATGCAGCACAGCGCCTTGTTGGGTTGTACCATGGCTATAAAGTGGAATATAAAATGTGGACATTTGGGCTCCTGTTCGGGCTGCTTGTGGCATTCTTATCTTATGGCAGAGTATGGTTCCTGGTTCCCGGGGGAGTGGTATTGCATCATCTTGCGGGGCATCGCCTTGGCTACCACCGCTATGGGCCAGACTATTATATTTTCGGAGCAATAAGCTTTGCAGGGACACTTGGAGCCATGATATTAGGATTGTTTTTCAAACTCATCAACATTTACCTGAACATTGCACTTATCGACAAGCTTGTGCTGCTCTGCATCGTCTATGCACTATATGACCTCATACCTTTGCCAACCTCAACGGGGGCAAAGCTTTTTTTCGGCTCACGCCTTGTCTATGTCCTTGGGGCTGCATTCGTCGTCGGGCTTTCAATGCTTATGCTCACCGATATCCATCCGATCATCATGCTGATCGTTTCCGGGATAACTGCCCTGCTTATCTGGTTCTGGTATTACTGGGCAATGGAAAGGTTCTTATGGAAAGGCCCCTATGCAGGAGGGTGGGCGCCTAAGAGCAAAAAATGAGCGGCGGGCATGGATTTCATGGGAGCTGGGTAGAATATGGCTTTTTTCTCCTATTGCTTATAGGATTCCTTTTCTCCCTTGGAGCGCCTAATGCTGTGCTAAGCTACCTTATCCTGATCGTCATGGGGCTTGCTTTCGGCAGGCTGATATACCTCAAATACCACCAGCTAATCTTTCCTTATTTCGCCATCGCAGTTGGATTTCTTCTCGGCTATATCATCGGGAACAGGTACCAGAGCTGGCCGACGGTAATAATAGTTTTCGGGTTAAGCGCTTATTTCGGATATCTCATCCATAAGAAGAAACTTTTGAAAGGCGGATTTGGGATTGAGAAATGACCTTCCCCTCAAAAACAACCGGGCATTAAACCAACAACTATACTTACGGACAAAAATTATTGAACAATAGTTGTCCGTTCGTAATAGCAAAAGACAGGTTTATCGTCTAAATGTTTGTGTCTTTTGCTATAACAAAATGCCATGATAGTTGGGGCGCCTATCCGACATCAAGCCTATTCCACCATGCAACAACTCTCCAACAATGTCTGGAAGCTTTCGCTGATGAGCAATCTCTACCTTCTCAAGCTGAAGGAATGGGTGGTGATTGATACCGGGCCGGAGGAGGATAAAGAAATTGTGAAAGAAGAGATTAGTTCAATCGTTCCCCTGCAGGAGATATCTGCCGTTATCTTAACCCATCTCCATTTTGACCATATCGGCAACATTGACCTGTTTCGGAATGCTGAGTTCTTTGCTTCTGCTGAAGAGATAAGGCTATTGAAGCAAAATAAGCTGCACGCAATACTCAATGATAAGGCTGCGAAGAAGTTTTCGGCAATGCTGCATCCTTTGAAGGATATGCTCGGGCTGAAAGCCATTTTGACGCCAGGACATACGCTGGGAAGCGTCTGCCTGTGGTATCCCAAGGAGAAAATACTTTTCTCAGGCGATACGCTGTTTGAGCACGGCTATGGAAGGGTTGATTTTCCGTTTTCTGACGCTGAGGCTATGGAGAAGAGCTTAGTGCTGGTAAGAAAGATTCCGTATAAGATTCTGGCGGCTGGGCATGATTACTGATTGTTACTTAATAAAAGGGATTATTATCAACCCATACCTTAATCCCCTATTATTTCCAAGGGGTGAGGATATAATGATCCAGTCTCCTGGTTTTATTTTAAACTTTTTTCCATTGGGACCGCCCTTCACAAAAGTTGATTTCCCTTCCCCGGCCTGCCATTGTATGATGGTTGTTCCAACACTGGAAAAGTCTTCATAATCAAGGTGTTCTGAGAAGAATCCATGTTCGAGAAATATCTTCCCATGCGTTCTTGACACAAAGGACTCATTGAAGGTAATATCATTTCCTTCATTCCTCCCTATAGTGATTTGCGAGTTCAATGGCTTTTTGATGAACTTAAATTGTTCACTAACAAAATCCATCTCATGAAGCTGTACAACTTTTGCAACCAATTCTGCCATGTCTCTTCTTTTATTTTACGAACTTTATAATACTTTTGTTTCCCATCAGCATTTTTTTCACAAACCTATTTAAACAAACTTTTCTTTCCTTGAGGCGTGATAAAAAACTTTACCCCAAGGCTCTACCAGCAGACTATCTTTGCAACAGCAGCGGCGAAAAATACCCTTGTGGTCCTGCCGACAGGGCTTGGAAAAACGAATATTTTTCTGATGCTTGCGGCGCATCGGCTCAAGCTTTATCCGAAGAGCAAGATACTTCTTATCGGGCCGACAAAGCCGCTGATTGATCAGTATTATGCGGTGTTTCTGAAGAATTTTGAGATTCCTGAAGAAAAGATGGCAATTTTCACCGGGGAGGTTGCGCCTGAGAAAAGGGCTGAGTTTTGGAAGGAGGCAATCCTTCTGTTCTCGACGCCGCAGGGATTGGAGAACGATATCATCAACAACAGGATAGACCTGAGCGCAGTTTCTCTCCTGGGATTTGATGAAGCGCATCGGGCTATCGGTGATTATTCGTATGTCTGGCTTGCTGAGCAGTATCAGAAAAGGGCAAACTTTCCGAGAATCATCGGGCTGACGGCTTCACCGGGTTCAGAGCTTGAGAAGATAGAGGAAGTCTGCAAGAACCTGTTCATCCAGGATATTGAGGTGAGGACTGATACTGACCCGGATGTTGCGGAATACGTGCAGGAGATACAGATTGACTGGGTCAAGGTCAAGCTGCCTGAAGAGTTCAAAGGCGTCCAGCAGGAGCTTACCGCATTTTTGCATGACAGGATGAAGAAACTGCAGGAATGGGGGATATTACAGAGGAAAGAGGAAGATTTCAAATTTATCTCTAAGACTGACCTGCTTGCGATGCAGGCGCAGCTGCGGGGAAGGACTGCATCGGGCGAGAGAGATTTTGTTGTGTGGAACGGGATTTCTGTCCTTGCCGAGATCATGAAGGTTCAGCATGCGCTCGAACTGCTGGAAACTCAGGGCATCAATGCGCTGCATGCTTATCTCCATAAGCTCCAGAAGGAAGGGGTGTCCTCAAAGACAAAGGCAATCATGCATATCATCAGCGACCTCCACTACAGGACTGCGGTGTTCAAGGCAGAAAAACTATTCCAGGAGAAAATCGAACATCCGAAGCTTACGGAGCTGAAGGGAATCATCACCGGTGAATTCGGAAAGAAAAACGACTGCAAGATCATCGTGTTCAATGAGTATCGCGACAATGCTCTGGATATTGTCGGTGAGCTCAACAGGCTTCCCGGCATCAAGGCTGCATTGTTTGTCGGCCAGATGAAAAAAGGGGACACGGGGTTAAGCCAAAAGGGGCAGAAAGAGATGCTGGAAAAGTTCAGCGCCGGGGAGTTCAATGTCCTTGTGTCAACATCAATCGGGGAGGAAGGATTAGACATCCCTCAGGTTGACCTGGTGATATTTTTTGAGCCGATACCGTCAGCGATAAGGACCATCCAGCGCAGAGGGAGGACGGGCAGGCAGGAGGAAGGAAGGGTTATCGTGCTTATGGCATTGGATACGAGGGATGTCGGCTACAAGTGGAGCGCCCATCACAAGGAAAAAAGGATGCACCGGACGCTGGCGCAGTTAAAGAAAAAGATGACCATCCAATTCCCTGCAGCAACCCCCTCGCTGGAGAAGTTCATCCCTGCACTTGAGCATGCTGACTATCTCTTAAGCTCTGAAGTGGGTGTTGAATTCAAGACATCGGAAGATTTTGTGAACAGCCTTATCGACGGAAGGCTGCTGGGGCAGCTGCGTGAGCTCAAGGAAAAGTTCATCAGGCCATTGGTCCTTGTTGAGGGCGAGCAGGATATCTATGCTGTGAGGAACGTGCATCCTAATGCCATCAGAGGGATGCTTGCGACGATCGCTGCCGATTATGGGATTCCTGTTTTGTTCACAAGAAATCCGCAGGAAAGCGCAGGGTTATTGTATGCGATTGCAAAACGGCAGCAGGAAGCAGGCAAGGGGGATTTTGCACTGCACAATGACAAGCCGTCGCAAAGCCTGAGCGACATCCAGGAGTTTATCGTCTCTGCGTTCCCAGGCGTCGGGAGCAGCATGGCAAGGCCGATCCTGCGCAGATTTAAGACGCTGAAGAATTTCATCAATGCCTCCGAAGAGGAGCTCAAGGACGTTGAGAAGATTGGCGATGTAAAAGCGAAGAGGATCAAGGAGATAACGGATAAGGAGTATTCGTTTTAGGCTCGGGATAGGGAAGAACCCTGTGGGCTTTAGCCCGCAGTAGTTTAGGAATAACCTGAGGAGTTCAAGGGAAGTTCTCAGGCAAATATTTCTGAGCGCATGTATTGTGGAAGGTTTGGAAGGGGGGAGAAAGGAGCGATTTTCAAAACATCTTATGCCTTAGGCTTTATCCCCGCAGCGACCAAAGCGCTCCACGGAAAAAGTATCTCATCGCCTTTTGCAAAAGCCCTTGCCTTTTCAATCACTTTTTCCTTGATTATTTTTTTCTGCTCTTCGCTGGCCTCTGCCATGGGCTTTGCGGTTGCAGGGGATACTTCTGTGATGAACTGGAAATACTGTTCCGGGCTTTCGAAGGAAAACGAGCCGATAATCTCTTTTGGATAACCGGCCATAGGCTCAATGCCTGACTGCCTGAGGAAGCTCTCAAGCTGGAATCTGTCCGAGCAGCGGAAAGGATGTGGAAGCTCAGGATCAGGAGGGGGAAGGCTGAGGATTTCTTTTGCCACACTTCCAAAGACGCCCTGCCATGGATTTTTTTCTTTGATGCCCCATGAGGAAAGGGCAATCTTTCCGCTGAATTTCAAAACTCTCACCATCTCTTTTATCCCTTCGACGATGTCAGGGAAAAACATGATGCCGTGGCGGCAGAGGACTGCGTCAAAAGCGCCGTCGTTAAAGGGAATTCTCTTTCCGTCATAAACAATGCCCTCAAAATTTATTATGCTGCTGGCTTTTGCCTTGCCGTTAGCAACCTGAATCTGCGCTTCAGAGATGTCTATGCCGATGACTTTCCCTTTGGGAAGATGCTTTGCAGCCGTTAATCCGGGCTCGCCAGTTCCTGTGGCAACATCGAGAATCTGGAAACCGGCTGAAGAATTCTCTCTGAGCCCGGCTGCGCTTATCAGGGCATCCCCTATCGGCTCAAAGCCTTTCATGACTCTGCTATCCCATTTCTTCCACCCCGGTGAAAACTTGTTCCAGGTTTCGTGCTGCTGCCT
>JACPBU010000086.1 GCA_016180165.1 Candidatus Woesearchaeota archaeon
GAAAGATTACGTTTTGATTTTAACTTTGACCGAAAACTTACTGATGAAGAAATAAAATTGCATGGTGCGCTAAGCCAAACGATTGAAGAGTTTCACAGGGGATTGGGAGCTCAAGTTGAGCAGCAGCTCTATATACTGAGCAGCCGTGATGACATCTTTAGGGAAGTCAAACAAAGGCTCGCATACTGCTTTTGGGCATACGGGCAGATTTTACAACAGGATCCTGATCCCCCTGAGTTCGGGATGGTCCTTCTTCCTTCCCCCGCGGCAGTCAATAGCCCTGACCTTGAAGGCATACTCCGTAAGATGTATACTTTTTTCAGGACATCTGGACTCAAAAACTTCCGTACAGAAGAGGATTTTGCAAACCCCTTTAGGGAGTATGCCCAATCATTTATGAACATGCCTCAAAACCGGATTGTCTATCCCCTCGAAGCACTCAAAGGAAGGCGGGGAATCTTTCTGGAAGACCTCCATTACACTGTAGAGGGCAATACAGCTGTCGCTGAATTGATAGCACAAAATATTCTTGCTGATCCAGGATACCTCAAAAGATTACAAAATAGCCCAGTTTCCAAGAAACGGGGCTTAATTATCCCCCAGGGTGAGGTCCGACCCTTCAAGCCACAAGGAACAAGACCTTCCCGAAAGATTGGACACCGGAACAAACAGGAAGAATTTAAGCCCACATCGGGCGATAAAGCCTTGTTAAGCTTCGCTCATTCCCTCCGTGGCAGGCGACCACAAATCTTTAAGCCTCAGATGTGGCTACGGGGGCATTAAAAGAGTGCTCCAAGCAATAAAAACATGAAGACGTGCACGAATAATGAAGGCCACAGCAAAAGATAATGGGAGGTCAATCAACCTTATCCATAATTTTCATCTTAAAGCGCTTCAAAATTCCGGCAGGAATGGAAATGGGAGATTAGAAGCTCTTGCAAGAGCAGATAATCGCTGGAATGATGTGCCGCTAGATAATCCCTGGAAAGAAAGGAGTTCAAATAATTTTTGGCACCAGAATTCTTTGGCTGATAGATTGGCAGATGGTTATTGGAAAAAATTCCATGGAAATGGCATGTGGACACACTTTGCATCTGAAAAGATGCCAAAAAAGAGAGGTCCTTTGGAAAAGTTGTGTTTTTTAGCCTTTGGAGCCTCTTTAACAGGCGCTCTTCTTATGGATCAAATTAGAGATAGTGCGGAACATGCCTACAAACCAGTACAGGCAAGAGTTATTGAAAAAAAATATGGTGTCAATGTCCGCGGATATCTTCACATTGACCCAGAGTCATGGGATGAGATTGCGATGGCCTGTGATCTGGAACGCGGCCAAATTTCCCACGAATTAAAGAGCCTTCGCCTGGAGCCAAAAGATTCCGGGGGAAGATCGACCTTTGGCGGCATCATCTCCCTGATAATTGGCTCAAACACCGGCTTCAGCCTAAAAAAAAGCCCATGGTTATTCGAAAACAGCTCATGGATAGATGACCAATCCCAATGGCCAGGTGATGTTTATCTCAGGCTGGTTTTAGAGCTTAACAGGCACCAGGCTTGGAGGGTTCAGGAAAGGTTTCCAGAGTTTAGGGCCAGATGGGAGGCATTTTCCATGCCGCTCGGAAATGGAAAGCTGTACACCCAGGAAGGGCTTTCGCTGTCCGAACAGGCTCTTTTTTGGAGGAATAACGACGGAGCTGATGCTCTTTCCAAAGAAGAGATCAGAAATTGCCAGCTTGATGGATTTATTGACAAGTTTGCAAGGTCAGATTTTATCACTGATGTCGCACGATTTTGCGCCAGGGCAAAGGATCTTGGATATCTTGAGTTCTATAGGGTTATGGCCAGCGAGCATAACCCTGGCACGAATGGGGACCTTAAACCCGAAAAAGTTTATAAAAATCTTATGGGAAAGCTCGACCTTGCAGTTGAATATGGGCTGATCCCTCCTGAGTACAAAGATTTCCTCTTAACCTTCGAAAAAGTTTATCGGGTTTTTAGCCTCCAGAGCCATCCCGAAAACTTAAGGCTTGCTAAGGAAGAGAAAATGACGGCCCCAAAAGTATTTACTGATTCCTATCTTGCAACTGTTGCATTTCTTGAAAAACACCCCCAATCCGTTTTTAGGCCCCTGTTGACAAAATATTGGATAAACAAAATCCCCCGGCATGTAGTTAAACATGAATTGGGGGATGCTCCTCTCGGGGATAATGTTTTCCGGCTCCCGCCTCCACAAGGCCAAGAAAGACCCATAGGTGAGATGACCCTTGAAGAGGCTCTGGTAGGAAGGATGCTCCGAAATGTTGACCCTGGGCTCTACAACCACAAAGCAGATAATATCTGGGCAATATTCTCAAAGAGGTACATCGACTTGGTCAAAGGGGACCAACCATGGTCGCCTCTCCTGATGACAAATCCGTAGAGGAAAAGCACCCCTGAAGACCGACCGATGACCCATTTATACTTATCACATTTATCTTGTTTACCACATTCTTCTTCTTTATCGCATTCTTCTTCTTTCCACATTCCTCCTCTTTGCCATATTCTACTCCTTTACTGCATCCTGCTTCTTTCCACTTTCCACTTGTTAATCGCATTCTTCTTCTTCATTATTACATTCTTCTTCTTTGCCACATTCCTCTTCTTTACCGCATTCTTCTTCTTTACTACGTTCTTCTTGTTTACCGCATTCTTTTTGTTTACCTAATTCTTCTTCACCACATTCTTCTTCTTTATCGCATTCTCTTGTTTATCCCATTCCTCATCTTAAAGTAGTTACAATAGAAATGTTTAAAAAGCCATTTGGCTTTCTCTTCTCTTATGCATATTGGCAGATTAGGCAAGAAAGGCGATGGGGGGCTCTCTATAGGCATCTTTATCCTTGTTGTATTCCTGATAATCTTCTGGATCGATAATGCTGGAAAAGAATGCAAACGGGACAGTGGCTGCAAAGAAAATCAGTATTGCGGGAGCGACTTTTCCTGCCATGATTTTCCAGGTTCGGCATCAGCATCTGAGAGCGGAGGCTCGGGAATTGTCTGGGCTTCGGGGCTGCTTGCCTTAGGCATGGTGGCAGCTGCACTTATCCTTACCAAAACCAATTTTTGGCCATCCAGCAAAAAGGGGATCAAGAGCATCCTTTCCATTGGAGGGAAAGACATAGAGCATAAAGGGCATGAGGGGCACGGCCACACAAGCCAGGAGCATGATAACCCTGAGGTAACACCTTATTATGAATCAGTCTCTGAAAGCTATAGCTCTTCACAGAGCGAAGAGGCCGATGAAGAAGGCGAATTCAAGCATGGCCATGGAGCAGGGCATTGACCTCAACACGGATATCTTCAAAAACTTCCTCAACTTCCCTGCCAGCGCCTATAATCCTGATATTGTCTTTTAATCTCTTTGGCAATGCCAAAAAGTTCTGCCTCAGCGAGCCCATAAAGGCTAAATCCTCAAATTTCTCCCTTGATGCCCTTGATGAGCGAATCCTCCCAAGGGCGACATCTTCCGGCACATCGAGGATAAATGCAATATCGGGCTTCCTAAACTTGCTGTTAAGCCCGATCACCTCTTTTATCGGGATCCCCTGCAGGCCCTGATAGGCAATGGTAGAATAGTAATACCTGTCGCAGATGGTTATTGGGAAGATATCGCCGTCTTCCTGGCTTAAAAAAGGGTTAATCGTTGACTTAAGATGGTCTTCCCTGTCTTTGATGTAAAGGTGAAGGAGCTTCCGTGCATTTGCCTTTGGGTCTTTGTCGCTTTTCAGCATCTTTCTAATCTGACGCCCATACTTACCTGATGTTGGCTCCCTCGTGGTCAACAAGAGGTAGCATTTGCTTCTTTCATACAGGTAGTTATGCAGCCTCTTGACCATCTCTCCCTTTCCTGAGCCGTCAAGGCCATCGATGACGATAAAGAGGCTTTTTCCCATCATGGCATCAGGCGATTAGACGGCAACCCTGTGTATAAATAAGTTTCGGAAAGGCCTGGCTCAGTTCAAAATATAGGTTAGCAGCCTAAAGTAAAAATCATTTGCCTTCTGAATCAAGCTGACAATGGGGTCGCCCTCCGTCCGCAGACCGGAACGCTGGATTATCCCAGACGGGGAACCGCCTTGCGCGGTGCCAGAAATCATAAAATCTCATTTTCCACCAGCGCTTTTTACTGTTGGTTTACGGCAGAAATCATGTCTCTTGGAAAATGAAACGAAAAAAGATAATGTTTTTTTCTAGTGGAGTAAACTTTTTCAAAGTTTATCCACGAACAAAAAATCCGACCCGAGCGACCGAAGGGAGCGAGCATACTCCCGGTCTATTGACTGCAGGTGGTCGGATTTTTTTGATGATTTCTAAGCATATCAGCAAACGAAAAAAATATTTACGATTTTTAAGCCTCCGAGCGGTAGCGATGCGAGGCACAAAAAATGGGGACATTTTTTCGTGGTTGCCGACCAAAGGGAGCGCAACTAGAAAAAAAGCGTTAGCTTTTTGCGTGCTGCTGACCCGAGCGAAGCGAGATTTTGACCTGAGCCGGAAAGGCCATTAAGCTTAAATAATGAGGACCAAACCCAATAAGAGATGAGAATGGTGGGGAGTTAAAATGAGCAAAGGCAATAAGAGCATTGATGATTTAGCAGACCAATCGCATTCAAGGCTGAACGGGAGTACCGTTCAAAACCCATTTTACTCTCTTGCATATTCCTTAAGAATGAACGATGTTTCGCCCGATGATATCGCTAAGCAGCTAAAACGTTGCGGGTATGATGCACTGAATGCTTATAGGGCTATTGTGGAGACAGATGAAAGGGAAAGAGCATGCCCTGATATTAAAGCAGCTGCTTCTCTTGGCAAAGCCGGCTATGAGCCAATGATGATAGTTAAGGCAGTGTTGTATATGAATAGCGGTTTTTCACAAAAGAGGATAAAGGAATATGCGGAAAAATTATTAGACTGCATAAGCTGCCCTCCCAAAAAACGCAAGGAGATCCTTTCATTAATTCGGAAAAGCTGACTGTTCTTTATCTTTCAGCCCAGTTCAGGGCATTATTCTTTGAAAAAAATCAGGCCCACCTTGGGAAATCTCTTTTATGGTGGATTGCTGTGACACAGTCCCCGCCTAAGGCGGGTTTAGACCCTAGCGAGCTCAGCTCTCATTAAATGCAACCATTCCATCCGGTCTTTGACCGGTGGTCATGGAAGCAGTTTCCACTTCCAGAATGGTTGCATGCGTCAAGAACAACCATCTTTGACTGAAT
>JACPBU010000087.1 GCA_016180165.1 Candidatus Woesearchaeota archaeon
TTGAAATGGCACTTTGGAAAAATGCCAATGAAAGGCTGTGGATGAAAACCCGATATAAGATAGGGATAGGAAAGAACCCTTAGGGCTCAGCCCAAAGTAGTTTTGATAAATATGGGGGGCGCATAAATGTCGACCCAAGATAAAACGAAAAAAGAAAAGGTGGACAGCTACCGTTTCATTTCTTCTCCGAAGAAACCACAGAAATGCAAAGCATTTCTGGGGTGCTCAGAAACTTTTGGTTTCTGACATGAGCAAAGAAGGGGTGGCACATAAAGTGCCACGAATCAAAGATTGGCCGAAAAAAGAAAAGGTGGACAGCTTCCTTAGGTTCCCGCGGATTGCAGTACAGCTAAGAACGGAGGCTTGCTTAACTTCCGAGTTCGGAATGGGATCGGGTGAACCAAGCCCCTATGGCCGTCCAATAGCAAGAAGCCGCGGTTTGTTTAAAAACGTTACTATAACTGCGGGCTGGGCTTTCCATCAACCCAATAATCGTCCCCAGGCGGGGCTCATGCGACGTACATTCAGGCCTATTTTTCAATCTGTTTTATTTGGCCAGTGGGCTCGGGCTCTATGTTTTCCATGTCCCTGAACGGATTGAATCCTTCGATAACTCCCTTTTGGATGCCACCGTTGTCATCGTGCAAAACCTTCCTTTCCAGAACATAGCCCGGCTGCTGGTCATCTGAGTAATCCCAGCTCCTCCAAAAAAATGAGTCTTCACTGTCTTTCTCTCCGACAAAAACCTTCTCATCAGAGATGCCGTTCGGGGTTACTTTCCTTTTCAGAAAAAAGAATTGATACCCTTCAGTTGAATAAAACTTAGGGCTAAGATGGGAATTTCCCCGGCTATCAGTCTTCAAAACAAGCTTAGTGTGCGAAAAACTTTTCCCTTCTTTATATTGGCTATGAACATAGGTAAAATGCTGCTGATGCAGCTCGTCCTCGTAGGCTTCAAGCTCTGCAAGGTTCTTGTCACCTTCACGTATCTTATCAATGACTGGCTTTTGGCGCTGCAGAAGGGATTCATGCTGCTGCACTGTGAATTCCTTGTCCATGGTTCCCCTATACCATACCAATTGATCATTATTCGGCTTTACCTGGCGGTAAGAGCCTACAGCCCTATCAAAAAGCTCCTTCGCATGGGCTTTCACTTCCTGCCTTTTTCCATATATGATAATATGCTCAAGGGCAGGGAGATGGTTAACTGCGTTAGCTCCCATGCTGTTGTTCAGCTCAGGGCCAAACTGACGGAGATTTTCAACGAGGGCAGGAGCCGCTTTTGGGACAAAGTTATAGAGGTCATCTGGAAGCATTGCCTGGTCATCCAGCATCTCCATCAGATTGGGGTCAGCAGGCTTCATCAAACGCGCCTTCAGGTACCATTCATTATCCTGTGAAGAATCCCTCAATCCCCTCTTTGTCCTGCAAAAAGCCGTTATATCTTCTGCCCTTTTCTTTTCCTCCTCAACCTTATCCGCCAAAGTTATCCTTACCTCACCTTCCTTCTTTTCAAAATCCGGGTGAAGATTCCGCCGGATATCATCAAACTGGCCTTCCCCATACAGCGACCTTGATGAAAAAAGTTCTCTATCCAGGCTAACTGCTTTCGCGCGTAAATCAGCAATCACCTCTCCAAATCTTTCCAGCTCGCCATCCCTCAGCAGAAATGAGTTGTCGTTCATTGCCTGCTGGGCTGTGCGAAGCGCTGCCTTAAATCCCCCATACTCTTTTTCAGTCTCTTCCAAAATCTGGCCTGCCCTGAACCTTTTATAAGCCCTCTGAAATTTAGGCAGAATTATCGGAGATGCAGCTAAAATAAATGCAATCGGTATCGCCAAGTAAAAAAGCATATTCTTTTTGTCCATGATTACCCCTAAAAAGGGGTACAATATATAAAGATTGCAGGTTTTTTCGCTTATCTGCCTCTTGGAAAGCTTGGGATTGTTCTCAACTTTTTTCCCAACCTTGCAGGCTTTATTTACCCTGCAAGCCCACAGAAATCCGCTCACCTATTTTTTATCACTCTAATCCTATATCCTTTATCCAGCTCAATGACCTCGTCAGCTTCTTCCCTTATCTTTCCGGTGCCTGCAGAAATATTGCTTGGGAAGTAGGATGAAAGGCTCTCATCTCCTGACCCTGCAATGGCAATCGCCCCATCTGTTTCCTGCTGGGAATCACTGTGGCCCATCATCTGCTTGACTTCGAGATATTCCTTCACTGCCTGCTCCTCCTCTGCCTTCTTCCTTTCCTCTTCGATCTCTGTAACTGTTCTTACCGAGACGAAGCTGCTTATAGTTTTCAGGAAGGAGCCTAAACTTTTTTTGGGCTTTACGGCTTTTTGCTGGGCAGGGGCGGTTGAAACTTTTTCTTTCGGATGCCCTATCGGCATCACAGCATTACCTTCGGCAATCTTCTCCTCAATGACATGCTCTAAGGATGGATTGCTGCCCCCATGCAATGGGCTCAGGCCTGAAGCGTGCTGGCTATGCCTTCTGTCAAAAGTGTTTTTTATCGCATTGGCATAGCCAGATGCCTTGCTTGAAAGCTTATGCGTCGATGCAATTGCCCTTGCCCAAATGCCTGCTGACAGATTTTTTAAGAATAATCTCCTCTTCCTCAAAGCGAGGTAGTTCTCCATCTCTTCATTAAACTTTAAGGGCATACTACCATTTTAGACATCGGGTATATAAATCTTTTTGGGCTAGAGCTCAATCTCTATAGTTTTAAAACGTGGATTTACTTTCTTCAGGGCATTGAGGCTCTTCAGGTTACGCCCAACATTGGCCCATCCATGCTCCTCAGCTGCTGTTTTTACCTGTCCAACAATATCTTTGATCGTGCTGTAATGGACAAAGATGGAGTCTGCATTTTCCCTCTCTTCCTGCTCCTCGAGCTCAAGCTGGCTCAGGTGCCGTTCCTGAGCATCAATAATATTCTTCAGCTTTGCAATCTCTTTTTCACCCTGGGATATAGGCTTCTCTTCCTTATATTCATTGGTGAAATAGTAATCCAGGGCTTCGTTGTATGACAAGAAATTCCTGTCTTTTGCGTGAGGAAACAGTGCTAAATCCACAGGGGTGGCATCTGTAGCGGATTGATCGCCGTACCATATTCCTGGCGAGGGGGCCTGCATAAGCAACCACTGTATCGAGGAAAACAGCTTTGCGTTTTCATCTTCAACAAGCTCGTCGGAAGGCCTGCCCTTGTCAATCCCCGACTTTATGCAAACCTCCTCGGCATAAGGCCCGCCCATGCCCACCTCGATCGCAAGGCACTTTACCAGCGCAAGGGAGCTTGCTTTGAGAAGGCTGGTAAAATCTTTCTCGGACATTGAAAATAAGTTTATCTTCATCTTCGGGTAATTATAGGCTTTTTTTGCCTTAATCTCCCTGTCCTTGAAAGAAGGGTAGGAAAGCGCGCCAATGATGCAGTCATCTTTATCGCACATGATGATATTCCCTCTGCCAAACAGCTCGATATAGAGCTTTTTCTGCTCCTCCTTCTCAAAGGTGATTGCGACAATCCTTTCGCTCTCCAGCTGCCTTATCTCCCTGACTCTTGCATTGTCAAGGTGCTTTCTCAGCAAAAGGCAGAATCCTGAGGGCTCGCCTGCGATCGGCCTTGAAGAAGTAATGTAGAGAAATTTTCCTGAGATTATTTTCAATATTTTCTTTCCTTCGCCGGTTATGTGAAAAAGAAGGTAAACCTCGCCTTCTTTCGGATGGTAAATAGTATCGAGCTTAGAGCCTTTCAACGACTGAAGCTCTTTGACAATTTGGCGGATCTCGATTGAAGCGAGGGATTTTTTCATTGCGTTCTCAACTTTTGTTGGCAGGGGATTACTCCTGAGTTCCTTCAGGGAAACAGGTAGATTGGAGTATATAAAATTGTGCATAGTTTTTTATAGAGGGCTGAACTTCCAAAGAACTTATGACTCAAGAGATAGATTTACAACAGGCCGAAACATCTCTGGAAAGAAGTTGCCATTTTGAATTTGTCCAGCAAATCTTTGGTGCGTCTTCCCAGTCTCTTTTGGGATACTCTAATTCCCACCTTCATACTCTACAGGATGGTTTGCGCCGGAGGTTTACGGCATATCCTTCTTCAGAATTTAGGGTAGACCCTAGGTTTTGGGGAAACAGTTTTGAAGATGCTATCACAGGATACAAATTAGCAAACGCTTATTCTGCCATGCGGCACTCTCCTGAAGAAGTAATGAGGTTTTTAAGAGAATATTACTCAGCCGTTGGATTCCGCATGTTAACTAATGTTGCAATCGCTGCACAACTGCAGACAACCTTTCCGGAGATGGCGAGTTTTACAGGAGGATTGGAAAGCGCATTTAATAAAGATGCGGCAATAATAAAACTTAATGATGCGGGCAAAAAAATGGATTTAGATTTGACTGAAGAGCTTAGAAAAATTGAGTTCGGTTAGCATGCTAACCTATACTCATGGACAAAAATAAATGGGTAATAGTTGTCCACTCGTAATACGAAAAAACACTTAGGTTTTTTGTACCCCGCAGGGGTAAGCAAAGGACAGTTATATCATGCTCAAAATATTGTGTCCTTTGATATAAGGGCATGGAAGTTATCATCTTGTCTCTTGTAAGGTAAGGATTCTGTCTTGCTCGTTTTAATGGGCATGTTATGATTGTGGGGATTGATTTTTTCATGATGTTCTCATCGTTGGGTTGCAGGAGATTACTCCGGAGTTCACTGCAGGGGAACAGATAGATTGGAGTATATAAAATTGTGCATGGGTTTATAAATCAGCCAATATTCCTTGGAGAATATGGATGAAATGACAGTTGACCATCGAACGGAAACTCCGCAAGAAACTTTTTACCATCATAACTTTGTCTGGGCTGTTTTTGGAGGGAATCCTGACAGCCTTTTGAGGTATTATCAATCTCATTCTCAGGATCTGCAAGATGGATTGCACCGAAGGTTTGATTCCTATCCCCCTGCCGTTCTTGAAATCCCAAATGATTTTTGGGGAAATACTTTTCAATCTGGGATTACCCAGTTTAACATCAATCGGGCGAAAGATGCTATCACCAATCATACTCGAGAGGTCATGGCCGCCCTTAGAAGCTATTATTCGGAGGTCGGCGCCAGAATTTTAACCTACTCCCTGGGCACAGACTCCGCATTAGAAAAAAAGTTTCCTGAAATTTGCGGCCTTGTGGAGAGGCTGGAAAAAGCATTTGGAAAAGATGTGGCAAGGAGAAAACT
>JACPBU010000088.1 GCA_016180165.1 Candidatus Woesearchaeota archaeon
AACTCTGCAGCTCAGGAGGATTTGGGGGGATTGTTGACCTCAGCAAAGTCCACGTCTCGATGAAGGGGCTGCCCCCTTATGTGATTGCCTGCGGGGAGACGCAGGAAAGGTTCACCTGGATAAGCCCGCCGTCATTCACCCCGACGATATTAAGAATCTACAATGAGGATTCTCAGCTGCCCAAAGTTTCCGAAGGGGCAAGAGCTTCAGTTATCGGGAAGGTAACAAAAGAAAAAGACTTCATCCTTACATTCGGCGGCAAGACGGTCTGCAACGTGCCTGTTGATGTTGTGACAGAAGGGATCAGATACAAACGGGAAAAAAGAGCTGTAAAAAGAGAATTCACTGAGCCTGAGCTACCAGAGCCGAGGGATTTCGGAAAGGCTGCGCTTGAGGTATTGCGGCAGCCCAACATCGCATCTAAAGCCCCGATATTCAGGCATTATGACACCGAGGTGCAGGGCCTTACCGTCATCAGGCCGGGTGAAGCAGACGCAGGAGTCCAGGCGCCCATCCCGGGAAAATTTGCAGGAATGGCAGCGGCGCTTGACCATAATCCAAGATATTCCCACATCGATCCTTACCTTGGCGCTGCCAATGCAGTTGCAGAATCGATGAGAAATGTTGCAGCCGTCGGAGCTGTTCCGTATGCGATGACAGACTGCCTTAACATGGGCAATCCTGAAGTCCCGGAGTCGTTCAACGATTTTGTTGAGACGGTAAAGGGATTGAGCGATGCCGCAAGAGCCCTCTGGCTCAAGGGGCATAAGGAGACTCCTGTCCCTTTCATTTCAGGCAACGTCAGTTTTTACAACGAAAGCGCATCAGGAAAACAGATTGACCCGAGCCCGGTCGTCTGCTGCATCGGAGTTCTGGATGATTACAGAAAAGCGATAACGATGGAGCTGAAGAACTCGGAAAATATCATTTTCCTTGCTGGAGATCGAAAGGATGAGTTAGGGGGCAGCGCATATTATGCCATTCGCCACGAGTATGGCGCAAACGTCCCGAATCTAGATTTTGCTGAGCAGAGAAACATGATTTATGCCGTCATTGACTGCATCGGCAGCGGATTGCTGGAAAGCTGCCATGACATATCCGACGGAGGGATGCTGGCTGCAGTCGCTGAGATGATACTGGCAAAGCAGGGCGATGAAAAAGTTGGCGCAGAGATTGATATAGGTGATTTGGGCTATGAAAATAAATCTGGCAATCCGGACTTAAGGGCAGATAAGCTCCTGTTTTCAGAAACCCCGGGATTTATCTTTGAAGTTAAGATGGGGAATGCCGGCAAGGTCAAGGATATCTTTAAAAGCCACAGCATCGATATTGATGAGTTGGGAAAAACAACAGGCAATGGGAGCCTGGTCATCAGGCAGAACGATAAGCCAATTCTTGATCTGGCTTTCAGGCAGATGGACGAAGCGTGGTCTAACGGCCTTCTGGAGGCGCTGAGATGACAAAGCAAAAAAAGAAGATCGCTGTCATCTGGTTCCCCGGGACAAATTGCGAAGAAGAAAGCAAAAGGGCAATCGAATCTGCGGGCATGGAAGCTGAGATAGTCCGGTGGAATGATGCCAAAAATCTTGAGCATTTTGACGGGTATGTCCTTCCCGGAGGCTGGAGCTACGAAGACAGGATACGTGCAGGAGTGATTGCAGCCAAAGACCCCCTGGTCATCGAAATCAAGAGGCAGGCAGAGCGGGGAAAGATTGTGCTCGGAATCTGCAATGGCTGCCAGGTGCTGGTCGAGGCCGGCCTTATTCCCGGAAATTCTGAGAATTGTGAGAATGGAAATGGGGAAACTTCCAGGGAGAGAAATCGGGAAGCAGCTAAAGAAGGAACGGAAAGGAAAGATGCCCCAAATGGAAAGATTACGATGGCGCTTGCCCCTAATGTCAATCCGATTGTCTCAGGCTATTTCTGCACATGGGTTTATGTCAAAAAAATTTCTGAGAGGGAAAATGCCTTTTCTGGGGGAATACCCGACATCATGCCAATCCCCATTGCCCACGGTGAAGGAAGATTTGTGACAAAGGACAAAAAGCTCATCGCAGAGCTTGAGAAAAACGGCCAGATCCTTTTCAAATACTGCGGCGAAAACGGGAACGTGGCTGACAGATATCCGATAAACCCCAACGGCGCAGTCTCCAATATCGCAGGGATCATCAATCCAAGAGGAAACGTCCTTGCCATGATGCCTCATCCTGAACGGGCATCCTGGATGCACCAGGTTCCCGGGCACATCAGGGAAGGTGAAGCCCCTGGACCGGGAAGGAAGATATTTGAGAGCATGAGGGATTATCTGATCAAGTAAAATGTCCACCATGAAAGCTGCCATCAAAGGGTGTAAAGAAGGCAGGCTCACCCTGCTCCTTAACCCAATCTTAACAAACCAAAATGAACACCATTGAACTCTTTGTCGGGCTGAAAATTCCGGATACTACTGCAATAACTACTTTGCAGGCTATCCACACACTTGGGAAAAATGGAGTGGCAAAGCTGTCCAGAGAAATATACTATAAGTTTGTTTTCGAGGGTGATGTTGATTCATTTTCACAGAGGATTTCCAGGGCTGACGTCATTGTCAACGCCAACAAGAACAGCTGTAAGATCCTGAAAGAAGGCGAAAAGCTCAATGCGGCAAAAGGTGCTGTCTCTATCCTAGTCAGGGACACCGGCGACAAATGCGCTGGGCTGCTCAAGACCTTGCGGGAACGTTTGGGCTTCAAGGAGCTCCTTGGCATCGAAAGAGGAGTCTTCTGGACACTGCACTTTGGCAAAGATGCCAAAAATCCGGAAGAAGAAGCGATGGATATTGCAGATGAATTACTTCACAACAGGCATTTTCAGGAGGCGGTGGTGTATCGAGCTGGATAATGATATCCCTAGGTAAATTCTAATATTCGAAGCAATGCACGGTCAAGGCTGATCATAAATATCTTTTCTATGCCCAACCTTAGTTATTTCTATTTCTTTTTTGTCAAACCAGATTTCAGCAACTGCGCGGTAATCTCCAGCCCTAATCTTGTAATCGGTTCTGCCTTTTAACCGTTCAAAGAACCTGATGGGATCTGTGATAGCCCCCTTGAGTTTATTCGAGATCTGCTCTTGAACAAGGTTTGGCAATTTAAGGAATTCTTTTTCGGCTTTTGGAGAAAAGAAGAGATTCCACATCAATCCATGCCTGCTTTTCTTAGAACTTCGTTAAAGGGGATCCTTTTCCCGCTTCTCAGCTCCTTTCTGGATTCCTCAATATCGCTTTTGGCTTTTTCAGACAGCTCAAGAAAATCCTCATGAAAACATGACTTAAGCTCACGGATATCATTCCGAATGTTTGCCAATTCCTCAAACACCTGTTCGATTTTTGCTTCCATATCCATCCAAAAGGCTGCTTAGTTTATAAAACTTACGACGGGCGGTTTCAGGCATTATGCCCTGATTTAACTGCTCCGCATCAAAAAGATATGCAGGTCTGGATGCCAGGCAGGCATTGGATATTGCTGATGAACTATTGCATAATAAGCATTTTCAGGAGGCGGTGGTGTATAAAACTGCCTGATTAGATTTGAGAAATAGCTTGATTCTAATTGAGAAATGACCTGATTCGAATTGAGAAATAACATCATTACAATTTGAGGGGTTTCCCATCGGCAAACGCACTTTCAATAGCGGGAAAAAGGGACACTGAAACTGAGCCGTCTGGGTTCTTTTTGGCTTGGAAAGCAGCGAATAGCTCCGAACCCGAGACTTCAGCTAACCCCCTCTGAAATTGTTCCCAATCTTTTTCCGGAAATGACGGAAGATAGGATTGAAGAATCCCTTGGACTGCTGCAACATGAAAGGTTGCACATCTCCCATCTAAAGGAAAATCTGTCATGGCCTTCTTTGCTTTTCTCCGAACATGTGACGCATACAGACTCCTGAAAAATTCTGCTGGACTATAATTTGGCGGCGTATCAAATGCATAGACAAATGGATGGGAGGGGAACTGGAATTTTTGAAAGTCGATAAACCCCAGCTTCTGCATAATCCCCTGAAACTGTTGCTCAGTTGGGGGTTCGAAACCAGCAACCTCAAGAAGATGTTTCGAGACTTTATTCTCAACTTCGGATGGACTATCAGGTGAAAGAATCCTTTCTTTATGTACTCTATCCCCCTGATAATCAAAAGTGACAGGATTTGCCCATATAATGTAGGGAATGAATAACTTCTCTTTTTTGCCTTCAGGCAGTTTTTCACCAGTTGGAAGAGCGCCATCTGCCCAAAAAAAACATGGATAAACTGGCTTGTAACCATCTTTTGAGTGATAATCACTTGCCTGATTGAGAGCATCCCATAAAGAATGCCTGTCAGAGGCAGTAAAAACTTCAACAGTTGGAAATTCTTCTCTAAAATACTTGGCAAATTGATCTCCTACAATGGAATTCCTATCAAAATACACAAGCGTCTCCAATTTTTGAACCGGCATAATGGGTGTTGTTACTTTATAGTTTATAAGCTTTTCTATGACATGGCTCGAAACTTATTTAAACCCCTTCTGCTGCTGAAATAGGATTAATGGGGGAATTATACGGTTATGGCAAAAGCACTCATCATCTTCGCATCGGAATCTGACCAGGCAGTCTTCAAGCCGCTTATTGACGGGCTGAAGAAAGAAAATATTCCTTATGAATTCCATATCTGCTCTGTCCACAGGAATCCTGAAGGGCTTGACCCTTTGCTTAAAGGCGATTATTCTTATGTCATATCAGGAGCAGGATTAAGCGCTGCGCTTCCCGGCTCCATCGCATCGAAGATAACAAAGCCGGTCTTTGGGATACCATGCAAAGGGAATTATGAAGGCCTTGATGCGATGCTGTCTATCATGCAGATGCCTCCCGGAATTCCTGTTCTCGGCGTCGGTGTCAACAGGTTTGAATCTATCCTCTCTGCGGCAAAAAAGCTGCAAAAGCCGTTCTTCGAGATAAACCTTGTGTCCGAAAGCCACAGCAGGGCGATGGAAAAAGCAGAAGCGGTGCTGCGGGAGTTTGAGATCATCTTCAAGAAATCTGATGCCATTGAGCAAAATGCGATCAACATAGAATTTGTGCAGCTTGACGAAGACATCCCCGAAAAGGATGCTCTGGTCATCTACTGCCCTCTCCTGCTTGAGGAAGATGACAGGGCAGAAGCTGCCCTTAA